>CANGVB010000208.1 GCA_947456995.1 Bryobacteraceae bacterium
AATCCCCCCACTGGCGAATGGACCTTACAGGCCACCCATCCTGAATTGCTGGAGAAGCTGGCTGAAGATCTGATCGACAATAACTACAATCTGCGTGAGTTCATGCGCAAGCTGGTGGAGTCGAATGCCTACCAGTTGAGCTCCGATTACGGAGACGGATGGAAGGCCGAGTACGTGCCTCTCTTTGCCCGCCATTTTGTCCGCCGGCTGGAAGGCGAAGAAGTGCACGACGCAATCCAGACTGCGACCAACGTGTTGGGCCGCTACACGATTGGCGGTTGGGCAGAACCTGTGAATTGGGCCATGCAGATGCCCGAACCGGTGGAGCCAAACAGCAACGGCGGCGTCCGCGATTTCATGAACCTCTTCCTGCGCGGCAATCGCAACACTCAGCAGCGCAGCCAGGATGGCAGCATCCTGCAGCAATTGAACCTGATGAACAATGGCTTCGTGACATCGAGGGCAAAAGTAGCTGCCTCGACATCTCTACGAAGCATCGCCTTGATGACCGATCGCGGCTCTATGGCCGACGAACTCTTCTTGCGTTTCCTTGGCCGCATGCCGAGTGAAACCGAAAAGACAAAGACTATGGCATTTTTGGCAAGAGCTGGTAATGTTCAGGCAGCCAAAAACACCGCTGTCGAAGATTTGGCTTGGGTCATGATGAACAAACAAGAGTTCATCTTTAGCTATTAAGGGCAAGGGAGAAACCTCATCATGGATCGAATTTACGGAGAACAGCCGGCCGGTAAAGACCGTTTCGGCAAAGACTGGACCGGGATCAAGGGTACTTGCTTCTGGAAGGCGCCACACTTCAACCGGCGCACGTTTTTCAAACACATGAGCTCGGCTGTGGGCGGCTATTTCCTGATGCCGTCGAGGCCGATGGAGACCGTTGCCAAGGCGGCAGTGACGCCGATCAACCGCGCCAAGAACGTCATCTTCATCATGATGGGCGGCGGGCCCAGTCACATCGACACTTTCGACTTGAAGGAAGGCCCGTGGCTTCCTTCGTCCTTTGAGCCCACCAATTACGGTGAAGTTCGCTGGCCTCGCGGGCTCTTTCCGAAGATTGCAGAACAGATGGATTCAGTGGCTCTGGTGCGCAGCATCAAGCCCTGGGCAGCAGTGCATGAACTGGCCAGCACCTGGTTGCAGATGGGCCGCAACCCGGTGAACAGCTTGTCCCGGATTGCTCCGCATATCGGCTCAGTGGTGTCGCTTGAGTTTGCTACCCGTGGTGGTGACAAGACCTTGCCGCCCTTCTTCAATCTGAACGCCAATGGTGGTGTGGGGAATGGCTATCTGCCTCCCGCCTACGCACCCTTCTATTTCAGCCCCGGTGGCAACCCGCCCAGTGGCACAACCCATCCGGATGGCCAGGCTGCCTTTGATCGCCGCTTCGCACTGCTGAACGATCTTGATTCCGAGATGCGTGGCAAGGGTGCGCTTGGGGCCAAGGGTGACGAAATGGGTGCGTTTAATACCTCGGCGCGGCAGTTGATGTACCGCACTGAGATCGATAACCTCTTCCGCTTCTCGGCCGATGAGCGCACGCGCTACGGCAACACCGGCTTTGGCAATGCGCTGATTGTCGCAAAGAACCTGCTGGCTTCTGATCGGGGTACCCGCTTTGTGCAGGTGAATGTCGGTGGCTGGGATAATCACGCCGCTATCTACACTGGTCCCTTGAATCCGGCCAACGCAAATTCACTTGGCCGCCAGTTTGATACTGCCCTGGGAACTCTTCTTGCCGACATGAAGGCGAGTGGACTGCTTGAGCAGACTCTCGTTGTCGCAATGGGAGAATTCGGCCGTACGATCGGGATGCCCAATACGACCGTGGGTCGCGATCACTTCCTGCAGCAGGCGGCGCTGGTGGCCGGTGCTGGCATCAAGGGTTCGCGCGCTATCGGCAGCACCGATGCGAATGGCCGCGACACGGTGAATCCGGGCTGGAGCCGCGAGCGCAGCATTCGTGCAGAAGATCTTGAGGCGACGATTTACTCGGCGCTCGGGATCGACTGGACCACCATTCGCCGCGATGATCCGCTGGGTCGTGGTTTTGAATACGTGCCCTTTTCAGAGCAGGATCTATACGGGCCGATTCACGAACTCTGGAAGCCCTAGCGTTCGCGTTTGAATACGATCAGGCTGCAAAAGAAGCTACCCAGGGCACCAAAGGCGAGAGCTGCGGTGCCCTGAAATGCGTCTGCGTCGGCGAAGCGGTAACCCTGATAGAAGAAGCCGTAAACCATCAAGCCGAAGAAGACCAATGCCATTACCGGCAGCAGACCCTTGAAGATGTTGAAGAAGGCGAGCAGCACACTCGCGCCCCCGAGCACACCCAGAATCAGCATTGCCTTGGAGAGATCTTCGCCGGTCCAGATAAACGTGTCGAGCTTCCAGTTGTGCAGGCCGGAGATGTAGGCGACAACACCAAAGCCGGTAAGGAAGACAGAGAGAAACAGCGTGAACAGGTAGCTGTAAAAGCGCATCAGGGCGTGGAGGATCTTCATGTGCGTATGGTTGCGAAAGACCTATCTTAGCCCAAACTGAGGGCGGATTTGCTTTATGCTGGGTTTCGTGCGTAGAAACATTTTCATTGTTTTGTTGTTTGTGTCCCAATTGTTTGGGTCTGACGAGTTCCAGCAGCAGCTCAAACGGATTTTCTCAACCAGTGCCTTTTCCAGTCGAAGTTTTGGTCCTGCACGCTGGATTGAGAAAGGTGCGGCCTACTCGACGGTGGAGAATTCTGAGATTGTTCGCTACGACACGACTACGGCCAAGCGCAGCGTTCTGGTATCGGCCGCTCAGTTGACCCCAAAAGACGGCAAGCCTCTGCGCATCGAAGATTACCGCTGGTCGGCAGATGGCAAGCGCCTGCTGGTCTTTACAAACACCAAAAAAGTATGGCGGCTCAATACCCGCGGCGACTACTGGGTGCTGGATCTGGCCGCAAATTCGCTGAAGAAAATTGGGGCGGAAGCGCCTGCTTCTTCGCTCATGTTCGCCAAGTTCTCCCCCGACGCGAGTCGTGTTGCTTATGTTCGCGAAAACAATATCTATGTCGAAGACCTGAAATCCGGTGTGGTGAAGCCGCTGACCAGTGATGGGTCTACGACTCTGATCAATGGCACCTCTGATTGGGTTTATGAAGAAGAGCTCTACGTACGAGATGGGTTTCGCTGGAGCCCGGACGGCAAGAGCGTTGCCTTCTGGCAGTTTGATACCACCGGCGTCGAAGAGTTTACGCTGATCAACAACACCGATTCGATCTACCCGAAGTTGACGAAAATCGCCTACCCCAAGGCCGGTACGAAAAACTCTTCGGTGCGCCTGGGGGTAGTCCCCGCCGAAGGTGGCCCAGCCCGCTGGATGGAAGTTCCCGGAGACCCTCGCAATCACTATCTGGCGGCGATGGAGTGGCGCGAAGGCAGCCGCGAGATTGAGATCCAACAGTTTAACCGCAAACAGAATACGCTGATCGTGTTTGCGGGCGATGTACGTAGCGGACAGGTTAAGGAAGTCTTTCGCGATGTCGACGAAGCCTGGGTTGACAAGCACGAGCTGGAAGACGAAGCATTCACCTTGAATGGTGGCAAGAATACGCTGTGGCTGAGCGAGCGCGATGGCTGGCGGCATGCCTATTCTGTGCCTGCTGCCGGTGGCGAGCCAGTGCTGCTGACGCCGGGCAACAGCGACGTAATCTCTGTGCTGGCGGTAGACCCTGAAAGCCGCTGGCTTTACTACATTGCTTCGCCTGAAAACGCGACTCAGCGATATCTCTATCGGGCACCTATCGACCGCAGCTCTCCTGCCGTGCGTCTCACCCCTGCAGACCAACCCGGAAGCCACGGCTACCGCATCTCACCCGATTGCCGCTGGGCCTTCCACACCTATTCGCGGATGGACCGGCCTGTGGTGACCGATCTGATTCGTTTGCCCGATCATCAGACCTCGCGAGTGCTGGAATCGAATGCTCCCCTGCGCGGTGCCATTGCTACCATCGCAGATCCGCCCGCTGAGTTCTTTAAGGTGACAACGGGTGAAGGCGTCACGATGGATGGCTGGATGCTGAAGCCTCGCAGCTTTGACGCCACCAAGAAATATCCCGTGATCGTCTTTGTTTATGGCGAGCCGGCCAGTGTCACAGTGACGGATTCCTGGGCGGGATCACGCGGCTTGTTTCACCGTGCGCTCGCCAATGAAGGTTATCTGGTGGTGAGCTTTGACAATCGCGGTACGCCTGCGCCGAAGGGCCGTGCCTGGCGCAAGATGATCTATGGCACTGTCGGCCTTTTGTCGGCCCAAGACCAGAGCGAGGCTCTGCTTGCCCTTGGGCGCGCGCGTAGCTATGTCGATTTGAGCCGTGTGGGTGTCTGGGGCTGGAGCGGTGGCGGGTCGAATACGCTCAATCTGATGTTCCGCTCGCCAGACCTCTACAAGGTGGGCGTGTCGGTGGCATCGGTTCCCGATCAACGTCTCTACGACACGATTTATCAGGAACGCTACATGGGCTTGCCAGACGAAAATGCTGCTGGCTATCGCCTGGGTTCACCTATCAATTTTGCGGAAGGCCTAATGGGCAAGCTGCTGCTGGTGCATGGCTCGGGCGACGACAACGTGCATTATCAGGGTGCAGAGAAACTAGTGAACCGGCTGATTGAACTCGGCAAGCCTTTTGACTTCATGTCCTACCCCAACCGGTCGCACTCGATCAACGAAGGCCCGGGAACGAGCCTTCATTTGCACAGCCTGATCGGCCGCTACTTCCTCGAACATCTGCCCGCCGGGGCTCGCTAGCGTTCGATCCAGGCGCGCATGCGGCGGGCGGCTTCTGCCAGATTCTCGCGGCTGTTGGCGTAGCTGAAGCGTAGATAGCCTTCGCCGTATTCGCCAAAGGCGGTTCCGGCTAGAGCGGCCACGCCTGCTTCATTCAGCAATCTGGTGGCGAGGTCTTCGCTAGTGTAGCCGGTGCCGGTGATGTTAGGGAAGGCGTAGAAGGCCCCGTTCGGCATCCGGCACTTTACGCCCGGGATCTCGTTCAGCATCCCGATAAAGAGCTGTCGCCGCTCCCTGAATTCGGCCATCATTTTGTCAACGTCTGATTGGTCGCCCGTCAATGCCGCGAGGCCCGCACGCTGCACCATGCTTGCTGTGCAGCTTACGCCGTTGACGAGCAGCTTCTGCATCGCCTCAATCATCCACGTCGGCATCACGCCATACCCAAGCCGCCAGCCTGTCATAGCGTAGGTTTTTGGGAAGCCGTCAAGCAAGATCGTTCGTTCTTTCATGCCGGGCTCAGACAGGATCGATCGGGGCGGGGCATCGAAGTACATCCGCGAATAGATCTCATCGGAGAAGACGTAGAAGTCGTGTTTGATTGCCAGGCGCGCGATCTCGGCAATGTCCTCGGGTGGGATTACGCCGCCGGTGGGGTTGGCTGGCGAGTTGAGAATCAGCAGCTTCGTGCGAGGGGTGATGCTGTCCTTGAGGCGCTGCATGTCGAAGCTGAAGTCGTGCGATTCCACAAGCGGAATCGATACCGGGGTGGCACCGGCAAAGCGTACTGCGCTTGCATAGGTGGGGAAGCTTGGGTTTGGCAGAATCACTTCGTCGCCCGGCTCTACCAGAGCGAGAATCGGGAAGAAGATCATCGGCTTGCCGCCGGGGACAACGCAGACTTCGGCGCTTGAGACGGGCACACCGCGCGTCTCGGCGATGTGCGAGGCGATGGTCTGGCGGAAGTCTTCGTAGCCGAGCGTCGGCCCATAGTGGGTCCAGCCGGCATCGAGAGCTGCCTTGCCGGCTTCTACAACATGCTTGGGCGTATCAAAATCGGGCTCGCCGATTTCCAGATGGATGATGTGTTTGCCTTGCGCCTCAAGCGCACGGGCTTTTTGCAGAACAGAGAATGCGCCTTCAAGCTGAAGCGCATCGACGCGGGAAGCAGGTTTCACGAAAGGACCTCAAAGATTGGGTAAGTCAACGATGATTCAAGCTCTCGTACAGTATCGCCGATCTGGACACGCTGGCCCGAAATGCGAACGAGAAGTCGAGACTGATCTTCAAATGTAACAAGTGCGATCTGATAGGGGGCATCGGCGGCAAACTGCTCGGGTGCCGAGTGGATCACTGTTTCTGTGTAGACGATGGCTTGGCGCATGCTAGTTCCTCTGAAGAATGGTGACAACGCTGGTGGCTCCGCTGCCACCCAGGTTTTGTGCCAGTGCAGTGTTGGCTTTGGCTACCTGTCGGGGGCCGGCCTCGCCTCGCATTTGCAGAATGAGATCGCAAATCTGGGCAACGCCTGTGGCGCCGATCGGGTGACCCTTCGCCTTGAGGCCACCAGAGGTGTTCACTGGAAGGCTTCCGTTGATGCGGGTTGCGCCCGAAGCCACCCAGGGGCCGCTGCCGCCTTTTTCGATGAAGCCCAGATCTTCCATGGCAATGAGTTCGGCGATGGTGAAGCAGTCGTGTACTTCGGCGATGTCGATGTCGCTTGCCTCGATCCCGGCTTGCTTGTAGGCCTTAGCTGCAGCAAGCCGGGTTGCTTCGAGTGTGGTGATGTCGGTTTTGTCAGCAAGCGAGA
>CANGVB010000209.1 GCA_947456995.1 Bryobacteraceae bacterium
CGCCGATCTCTCGACCCATTACGGCGAGCGGCGCGAACTGATTCTTGAGATCTTGACAGAGGCTGGTTTCAAGCCTCTCCGCCCGCAGGGGGCGTATTACGTGATGGCTGACATTTCGAAGTTTGGCTTCGACAATGACCGCGCCTTTGCCATGCATCTGGTCGAGAATATTGGCGTGTCCTGTGTGCCTGGCTCGAGTTTCTTCGAGACTCCAGGGGTTGGCGACCAATGGGTGCGATTCTGTTTCTGCAAGAAGATCGAAACCCTGGAAGCGGCGCGTGAGCGTCTGAAGGCGCTGAAGCACTAGTCCCCAATGTTTAACCATTTTCTGATTCCGAAATCGGTTCTGGAGGGCAACGGCGCAAGCCCGGCGTTGGCTCTTGGTGAGGCAGCAGGTCAGATCTTGCAAATCACTCTGGTGATCGACACGATCGTCGAGCAGCAATCGCTAGAAGTGCACATACAGGGCTCGCTCGACGGCGAAACCTGGATCGAAAAGCCGCTGGCGGCTTTCCCGCAGAAGTTCTACATTGGTTCCTCCGTCTTGATGTGTGACTTGGCCGCTCACCCGGAATTGCGCTTTATCAGAGCCTCATGGAAGGCAAATCGCTGGGGGCGGGGAGTGCTGAAACCACAATTCGGTGTGTACCTCTTTGCAGAGGCAGTTGCGTCAGTTGCGTTAGACTCCAAATAGCTTCATGATTTTTCGCACTTTCTTTCTCCTTTTATTCGCGCTTGCGACAACTTTTGCCCAGACTACAGCAGCTCCCACCGTTCGCTTCAAGACAAACCTCGGCGATATCGATGTGCTCCTGTTGCCCGGATCTGCTCCGAGAACAGTCGAGAACTTTCTCAAGTACATGAATAGAAAGGCCTACGACAATTCGGTTTTCCACCGCTCTGTCCGAGACTTCATTATTCAGGGTGGGGGCTTCCAGGCGGCCTTGCCTAACCTGCCTGCCATCCCGGCTGATCCGCCTGTGGTGAATGAATATCGCGAATCGAATATTCGTGGCACATTGGCCATGGCGAAACTTGGGGACGACCCCAACAGCGCGACCAACCAATGGTTTTTCAATCTGTCGAACAACAATGCGGCGATTCTCAATGGTCAGAACGGCGGCTTCACGGTTTTTGGGCGCATCGTAGATAGTGCAAGCCTCGCCGTGATGGACCGGATCGCCGCAGTTCCAGTGCCAAGTCCTGGTCCGCTGGCTTCCCCTTTCAACGAAATTCCATTGCAAAACTTCACGGGCACTCTGCAATCTTCCAATTTGATAGTCGTTACTTCGATCACGCAGATTCAAACTGCACCGCCTCCAACTCTCAGTGAAGGAGGGATACAAACTGCCGGAGCTTTCGGTGGATTCAATATTGCCGCCCCAGGTTCTTACCTCGAACTCTTTGGCTCAAATCTTGCGGATTCGACTGTGGATTGGAGTGAGTCTTTCACTAATTCGACCGCTCCCACTTCCCTTGGTGGTGTATCGGTTACGGTAGGTGGTCAGCGTGCTTTTGTTTCCTTTGTGAGTCCCACGCAGGTGAATGTCCAGGTGCCAGCTACCGTTGCGATCAATCAAAACCTTTCGGTTGTGTTGACCTCGAAAGGTCAAACCACCACCCCGGTCGGATTCAACATCCGCCGTGTCTATGGCGGCATGCTTGCGCCAGCAGCATTCAGGGTCGGAGGCAGGCAATACGTCTATGCAAGCAAGGGAAATACAGGGACGATTGTCAGCAACGGGACGATTCCTGGAATTGCCGCCGCACCGGCCAGACCGGGTGAGACTCTTGTACTCTTTGGCAGTGGCTTTGGCGATATGTCGCCCTTCGGCATCGCAATCGCCGGGGCGATCCCAAATGCGCTCGGACGCCTGCAGTTTCCGGTAACGGTGAAGATTGGTGGCATTGATGCGCAAGTGCTGTTTGGGGGAGTGGTTCCGCCTTTCGTCGGGCTTTACCAATTCAACATCGTAGTGCCACCAGATGCACCCAGCGGCGATCTACTGATGGAGATCACCCAGAATAATCTGCCAATTGCGCAGACTCTTTACCTGCCCGTACAGCGCTAAATACGAATAGTCAAAAGATGCCGCGATTTGTCCGATATGGACAATAGATCGGTGTTAAAACGTCCCGTGAGTCGTAATGCCCTTTGGGCTCTTTGTGTCGGCGCTTTAGCCGCACTTGTTGTCTGCTGGTTTGTTTTACGTCAGCCAACCTGGGACCAGAACCGCGTCTGGACTATCGGAACCGACAACGCACTTCCTTTTCATGGTCTTCAGGAGATTCCTGGCCGCAAGCCTGAGCCGATTGGTATCGCAGGCGGACTCATTTCAGCGGCCGCCAGGCGACGCGGGGTCAAACTGAACTGGTCTGTCCTTCCGGTTAGCGCCCTTGGTGCAGGCAAAGTGGACCTCTGGCCGATGAACGTGGTCGGTTCGACAAAGGCGACAGTCCGAATCACTCGTCCTTTTGTTCGCGATTCACTGGTTGTGGTGTCACGGGAAGAGCCGTGGCGGCATGGGAATCTGAACCAGGAAACGCGGCGGGTGTTAATCAGAAAAAGCATGCTGTCAAAGTTTGGCCCACAGTTCTTTCCCAAGGCTCAACTTGTGGTGATGGACGACCGGGTTGAAAGTCTGATTGCGCTCTGTTCTGGCGTCGCAGAATTCATGCTGATTGAAGCCCGTCCTCTGCAGGCGAATCTGCTTCGGCCTCCGGCGGCTTGTCTTCAGGCCGATCTGCACATCGTTGGGCTGGATATGCCTCCGAGAGAGTTGGGGATCGGATCTTCGGTTGAGGCCGCCGAGGTGGCAAATGTGTTGCGTGATGAAATCGATGCCATGCTGGCCGACGGCAGCTACAGGGCTGTCCTCAAAGACTGGACTTACTTCTCCAGCGGCGAGGTGGATTTGATCTTCAGGGAAAACTCAGCTAAGCGGGCCACAGCTGTGTCGATTGCCCTAGCCGTGGGCCTGCTGATTCTTCTCGCTGCCCTCGCGCGCTTTGCTGTTTTGATTCGCCGCTCCCAGCAGGCAGCCCTTGCTGCCGATGAAGCCAAGACGCAGTTCCTGGCCAACATGAGCCATGAGATTCGTACCCCACTCAACGGCATACTCGGCGTCACAGAGATCCTGTTGCGAAGCCCTCTCGATACCGAGCAGAGCAAGCTTGTGGCGATGTTGCGCAGCTCCGGCAAAAATCTACTCAGCATCGTCAATGATGTGCTGGATCTTGCCCGCGTGGCTAGCGGGCAGATCCAACTGCAACCAGAAGTCATGCTGCTGAACGAATTGATTGACGACGCCCTGGGGCCGCTGGCTATCGCTGCTCAAAATAAGGGTCTTGGCTTCCAGGTTACAGGGCTCGCTCAAATGCCAGACTCTGTCTTTGGCGACCCCGTTCGACTCAGGCAGATCTTCGTAAATCTTGTTGGCAACGCAATTAAGTTCACAAATGAAGGTAGCGTGCAGGTGTCATTGGCGTATGAAGAATCAGCCTTCCGCCTCAATGTAACCGACACCGGGATTGGTATCTCTGATTCCGGCAAGCAGCGCCTCTTCGAGAAGTTCTTTCAGGCCGACTCATCGATTTCGCGGCGCTTTGGCGGCACCGGTCTGGGGCTTTCCATTGTGAAGGAACTAGTCACTGCAATGAATGGCACGATTGAGGTGGAAAGCTCTCTCAATGTAGGGTCCACATTTAAAGTTTTGATTCCGATCCACACCGTAGGCAAAACTCAGAATCTCGATGTAGCGCCTGAGCCTGAAGCGAGGCTCGATTCCAAGTTCAATGTCCTCGTCGTTGAGGATAATCAGGTGAACCAAATCGTAGTGCAGTCGCTGCTGGAGATGATGGGCTATCAGGTCAGCATCGCCTCTGATGGGGTTGAAGGCGTAGCGGCCTGGAAGAGCGGCGCATTTGATGTGATTCTGATGGATTCCCATATGCCAAACATGGATGGCGCACAAGCCACGATCGAGATTCGCAGGCAGGAATCATCTGGTTCGAGAATTCCCATCATTGCCTTGACTGCCTCGGCTATGGCCAACGAAAAAGAGCGCTGTCTCTCTGCCGGGATGGATGACTTCCTGTCAAAACCGATCCAGGCCGAAGAGCTGAATCGCGTCCTGCACCTCTGGCTAAGCCAACAACCCGTCGCGAATCCTTAAATTTCCTTTACTGCCAGACTGCAACGATTCTTGTTTGGCGATATGATTGGGGCAAGAGGATTTGCTCATGAAACCTTACATGAAATTTGGCCTTGTCATTGGAATTGTAATCGCGACGCTGGCCTGGCTGGCTGTTGGCGGAGTCAACGAAACCAAGACCTACTACAAAACGGTAGCGGAATTGCAGCAGATGGGAGACCGCGCGCAGGGCAAACGTCTTCGAGTGGGTGGAGATGTCGTCAAGGGCTCGATTCAACGCAGCGGCAAAGAAGTCAGCTTTCATCTCGTGCAGCAGGACGGTGTAGCCAAGGGCCAACTTCTGAAGGTTACCTATACGGGCACCGACCCTCTTCCTGATACCTTCCGCGATGACGCTCAGGCCCTCGCCGATGGTCATCTCAACGCCGATGGCAGCTTCAATGCCAACAAAATTCAGGCCAAGTGCGCTTCCAAATACGAAGCCAAACCTGGCCAGATCAAACCCGGCACCGAGCCCACAAACAACCTGTCTAAGCCAAGCCGCAGCTAGCGGCAATCGGAGTATTAGTTCCATATGGAAAATGTCGGCGCACTATCGCTGCTTTTGGCCTTTTGTGTGGCCATCTTTGCACTGTTCAGTTCTATCGTAGGCGGCTGGCGAAAAAATCTGTTTCTCGTTGCCGCAGCACAACGGTCTGTTTATCTGGTCTGGGCATTGATTACCACTGCGAGTGGCCTGCTGCTCTACGGTCTGATTGAAGGGGACTTCCGTCTTCAGTACGTTGCATCGCACTCCAACAAGACGATGCCTCTGATGTACAAGATCACAGCCTGGTGGGGAGGGCAGGAAGGTTCGCTGCTTTTCTGGAGCTGGATTCTTTCCTGCTACGGCGCTGTTGTCGTATTCACCAACCGCAAGCAATTCAAGACCATGATGCCCTGGGTGATCGGCGTGATCATGTTCACCCAGATCTTCTTCCTGATCCTCAACAACTTTGTTGTCCCTCCCTTTCAGCTTTGGGCAATTGGTCGAGGCATCATCACCTTGCCAGATGGCCAGGGCTTGAACCCTCTCTTGCAGACGCCTTCGATGGCCATCCACCCGCCGATGCTTTATCTCGGTTATGTGGGCTTCATTGTTCCCTTTGCTTTTGCCATTGCTTCCCTGATTACCAAGCAGCCCGGTGATGAGTGGATCCACACCACTCGCCGTTGGACCCTCGTCACATGGCTCTTCCAAACCATCGGCATCACGCTCGGCATGGGCTGGGCTTACTACGTGCTCGGATGGGGCGGCTACTGGGCCTGGGACCCGGTTGAGAACGCAAGTGTCCTTCCCTGGATTACCGCGACCGCCTTTCTGCACAGCGTCATGATGCAGGAAAAGCGCGGCATGATGAAGGTGTGGAATATGGTGCTTGTCTCTTCCACCTTCTTCCTCTGCATCTTCGGCACCATGCTTACCCGAAGCGGCCTCGTACAGAGCGTGCACGCATTCGGTATCTCTTCTATCGGAAACTACTTCGCGACATTCCTCGCAATCGGCATTGCCGCCACCGTGTGGTTGATCCTCGATCGCCTGGACTTCCTCAAGAGCGAATCGCATCTGGAATCAGTTGTGAGCCGTGAATCCGGCTTCCTCTTCAATAACCTTGTTTTGCTGGCAAGCTGTTTTGCCGTGCTGTGGGGCACCTTGTTCCCAGTGATCAGCGAAGCTGTTACAGGCGAGAAGATCAGCGTCGACGCGCCGTTCTTCAATAAGGTGAATATTCCGATTGGGCTCTTCCTGCTTTTCCTCACTGGAGCTGGCCCTCTGATCGCCTGGCGGCGTAGTTCGCCCGACAGTCTCCGTCGCAATTTCATGTGGCCCACGATTGCGATGTTTGTTTTGATGGCTGTTCTCTTTGGTGCTGGGATCCGCAACGAGTATGCGCTCCTCAGCTTCGGGCGCTGCCTCTTTGTCACTGCGACGATCGCGAGTGAATTTGTCAAAGGCGCAATCGCCATCGCTCACAAAGAGAGCATGAATATTGTTCGCGCCACGATCGAGCTGACCTATCGCAACACCCGTCGTTATGGCGGCTATCTTGTCCACATGGGCGTTGTCGTGATGTTCGTCGGCTTCACCGGTGCTGCCTTCAACAAAGACTTGATCGTAGAGGCTTCGATGGGGAAGTCCTTCAACATCGGCCGCTATGAGCTTAAGATCACCGACATCAAAGATGGCGACGAAGCAGACTACGCCTGGATGAAGGCGAACATCGATGTCATGGTGGATGGGCAGAAGATCGACACAATGGAGCCCGAGCGACGCATCTATAAAGCCAGCCGTCAACCCACTAGCCACGTGGATATCCGCCGCCGTCTCAACGAAGATCTCTTCCTGAATTTTGCGGCGATGGCGACACA
>CANGVB010000210.1 GCA_947456995.1 Bryobacteraceae bacterium
CGGCGATCATTCTTGGTGTTGCTAATAAGTGGAGCATTGCTTACGCGATTGCGGAGTCGTACCGACGGGAAGGGGCGCGCCTGATCCTGACCTATCAGGGCGAACGCCAGAAGCTCACCGTAGAAGATCTGGGCAAAGATCTGGGCGCGGCAATGGTGCTCAATTGCGACGTAACGAAGGAAGAAGAGCTGGCGGCCACGGTTGCGGCGCTCAGCGGGGAGAAGCTGGATGTAGTGGTGCACTCGATTGCCTTCGCCAATCGCGAGGACCTCAGCCGGCCGTTCCTGGAGACCTCGCGCGATGGCTACTTGCTGGCACAGGAAGTCAGCGCTTATTCATTGGTGAGTGTGGCCCGGGCCTTTGCGCCGCTGATGACCGAGGGTGGCTCGATCATGACCCTTACCTACCTTGGGGCGGTAAGAGTGGTTCAGAACTACAACGTAATGGGTGTGGCGAAGGCTGCTCTGGAGGCCTGCGTGCGCTATCTGGCTAGTGATCTGGGGGCTAAGAATATTCGCGTGAATGCGATTTCTGCCGGGCCGATCAAGACGGCTAGCGCTCGCGGGATCAAGGATTTTTCGAATGTACTCGACGGCGTGTCGGCGGTTGCGCCGCTCAAGCGCAATACCGATCCGGCCGAGGTGGGCGATACGGCTGTATTTCTGGGCAGCGCGCTGGGCCGGGGTGTTACGGGCAATGTGATTTATGTCGACGCTGGCTTCCAGGTGATGGGTTTGGCGACGCCGGAATAGCGGCACAGCGAGCGGCACAAGAGGCGGCATGATTGCGAGCCTCTAGTCAATTATACTCTTATAGTACAATTGTTTAGAGGCATTATGGTAGCGGCGAAAAGAGCGGCACAGGCGACGTCAAAAACGAGACTGAAGAGCCCGGGTTCGCTGTCGGGCGACGGCATGACGCCTGTGATGCCGGCGGAGGGTAAGGGTGAAGTTGATGCTCTAGGCTTCAAGTTGACCCAGGTGGCGAGTGCTTTTGCCGCTCAGGTGAATCCAGAAAACAGATTGGCCATTAGAGAGCTGGTGCGGTCGATGAACTGTTACTACTCGAATCTGATTGAGGGGCACCATACACATCCACGGGATATCGATTCGGCACTGTCCCGAGACTATGTTGGCAAGCCGGAAAAGCGGAATCTGCAATTGGAGGCAGCGGCCCATATCCACCTGCAGGGTTTGATCGACGAAGGTAAGGGGCCTGATATTGAACCGGCGAGTGCGGAGTATGCGCGATGGTTGCACAGCGAGTTTTGTTTACATTTGCCGAAGGAATTACTTGCGGTTGAGAACCCGGAGACGGGGGAGCGCAAGACCGTGATCCCGGGTGAATTTCGTGACGGTGGAGTGGCAGTTGGGGCACATGTGCCACCTCGCGCGGAAGAGTTGCCCGCTTATCTGAAGCATTTTGAAGAAGCCTACAGTTCGAAAGCAATGTCCGGGCATCGTTATGTGATTGCGCTTGGGGCTGCTCACCATCGATTTGCTTGGATCCATCCCTTCTATGATGGCAATGGCCGAGTGGTAAGGTTGATGTCCCATGCGATGTTGATGCGCTCAGGACTCGGCTGCAGCATGTGGAGCGTGGCCCGCGGTTTGGCTCGAAGTGTAGAGCGTTACAAGGCGTTGCTGGCTGCAGCAGACCAACCAAGATATGGCGACTATGACGGTCGGGGCATGTTGAGCGAGCGAGCTTTAGTGGAGTTTTGCGCGTATTTTCTCGAGACGGCCATCGATCAGGTAGGTTTTATGGCGAAATTGATCGAGCCAGGAGCCTTGCTGGGACGGATCGAGGCCTGGTGCGCGCGGCAGGTGGCGGCGAAGAAATTGGAAAAGGGCAGCTATCAGGTGCTGCGCGAGGTCTGGTATCAGGGCTCGATTGAACGGGGCCAGGTGCCGGCGATTGCAGCCGTAAAGGAACGCCAGGGGCGGGAAATCGTCTCACGTTTGCTTGAGTTGCGCGTCTTAAAGTCTGAGCTGCCGCGCGGACCTTTGCGGCTGAATTTTCCGATTGACGTAGTGGAAGAGTGGTTTCCCGGGATGTATCCACCGTTTTCGCGGATGCCGGAAACCGGCACTCAAATTTGGCCCTCTATGGGTATGATGTAAGTTCACCCCAAAGATAGAAAGCAAAATCATCTTATGATCCAGGTTGATGGATTGACGAAGCGCTATGCGCACACCGTCGCGGTTGATCATGTTTCCTTCTCTGTTGAGAAGGGGCAGATCGTCGGGTTTCTTGGGCCCAATGGCGCCGGGAAAACTACCACGATGCGCATGCTCACCTGCTTTATGCCCCCCTCGGAAGGCACGGCTTCAATCGCAGGTTTTGATGTGGTCAAGCAGCCGCTTGAAGTCAAAAAAAGGATTGGTTATCTGCCCGAAACGCCTCCTGTCTATCCGGACATGGAAGTGGGCGAATATCTACAGTTTGTAGCCCGCATCAAGGGTGTTCCCGAGAAGGAAGTGCTTCAGCGCAGCCAGGAAGCAGCGGCCAAGTGTTTTGTTAAGGATGTCTGGTCCAAGCTGATCGGCAAACTCTCCAAGGGCTACCGGCAGCGTGTGGGCCTGGCGCAAGCAATCATCCATAATCCGGAAGTACTGATTCTCGACGAGCCCACCAGCGGTTTTGACCCGAAGCAGATTCTCGAGACTCGCGATCTCATCAAGAGCCTCGCCGGGGCACACACTATTGTCCTGAGCACACACATCCTGCAAGAAGTAAAGGCAATGTGCGAGAGCCTGGTGATCATCAACAAGGGCAAGATTGCCACCTCCGGCACGATGGAAGACCTCACGCGGCGCAATGGGGCGGTGATGGAAGTGTCGGTGCCCGAAGGGGCACTGGGCGCAGAAGATCTCAGCGCACCGTTTTCGTCACTAGAGGGCGTCAATGGTGTGACGGCAACCAATGATGGCGGGCTGTGGCGCATTGACGTGGATACGCTGACCAGCGAGGATTTGCGGCCGAAACTGGCCCAGATCGTGCTGGGCAAGGGTTGGAACCTGTACCGTCTGGATTCGGCAGCAGTGAGCCTCGATGAGTTGTTCCTGAGCCTGACCACATTGGCCGCGGAGGAAGTGAAGCAATGAGAAACGTATTGACGATTGCGCGTAAGGAATTAAACGCGTACTTTCAGTCGCCCATCGCCTATGTGCTGATTGGCGCTTATGCGGCGATGTTTGGATACTTCTTCTGGTCGCTCGTTTACTTCTTTGTGCGAGCAAGCATGCAGGCACAGATGACCGGCCGTACGATGCCGATGAACCTGAACGAACTGGTGATTCGCAATCTGCTGGGCAATTGCGGGGTGCTTTGCCTGTTTATGATTCCGATGCTGACGATGCGTTTGTTTGCCGAAGAAAAGAGCCGCGGCACGATGGAATTGCTGCTCACCTCGCCCCTGAAAGACTGGGAAATTTTGCTCGGCAAGTGGGCGGGCGCAGTGGGGATGTATGCAAGTTTGCTGGCCTTTTCAGGCCTGAATCTGATTTTCCTGTTTGCCTATGGCAAGCCGGACTGGAAGCCGCTGGCGGTTGGCTATCTGGGCCTCTTGTTACAGGGCGCGGCGATGCTGGCACTGGGGATGTTCTTGTCTTCGGTGACGCAGAACCAGATTGCGGCTGCGTTCAGCACCTTTGTGCTGTTGCTGATGTTGTGGGTCTTTGAGTGGATGTCCAACATGGATCAAAACGTAGTCACCGAGGTTTTGACGTACGTGTCGCTGCTGCGTCACAACGAGTCGTTTATTAAGGGGGTGCTGGATCTGAAGGACGTCCTTTACTACGCGAGTGTGAGTTTTCTGGGGCTGTTTTTGACAGCAAGATCACTCGAGTCACTGAGGTACCGGGGATAGTATGAACACACGTCAACAAAAATACAGCCTCTATTCGACCGCATACATTTTGGTGATTGTCGCCGTACTCGGCGTCGCCAACTATCTGGCGAACAAGAACAACAAGACCTACGATACGACTTCGAACAAGCGCTATAGCCTCTCCGATCAGACCGTGAAGATCGTGAAGGGCCTGTCGAAAGATGTTCAGATCACTTACTGGGATAACCAGGAAGGCTTTACGCAAGCCAAGGATCTGCTGGGGCAATACACGATTCTGTCTTCGAAGCTGAAGGTGGAATATGTAGACGCGATCAAGAAGCCGGCGCTAGCTCGCGCCGCCGGGATTACTAATCTCGGTACGATCATTGTCGAATCCGGGCCGAAGCGCGAAGAAGCCAAGGGGCTTAGCGAAGAACAAATTACCAGCGCTCTGGTGCGTGTACTCAAGGGCACCGAGCGTACCGTTTGTTTTGCTCAGGGTGGCGGTGAAAAAGAACTCGACAAGAGCGCTCGCGACGGCTACACGGCTGTCAAAGAGATTGTGACTCGCGATAACTATAAGCTCGATACGCTGAACTTGCTCGAGACGGCCGATATTCCGGCCAAATGCACCGTACTTGTTGTACCGGGGCCGAAGTTCGATTATCCGGCCAGCGCTGTTGAAAGCCTGAAGAAGCATGTCGAAGGTGGTGGCAAGGTGTTGTTTATGCTTGACCCTCCCTTCAACGTAGACAAGCTGAAAGTGGCTGAAAACAAGCTGTTGGTAGATGTGCTGGCTGGCTGGGGCGTGACCCTGAACAAAGACCTTGTGGTGGATTTAAGCCGCGTAGGCCAGATGATGGGTGGCGCTGTGCTGGCTAACAAGTTTGAGAGCCATCCGATTGTGCGCGAGATGTCAGGCCGGCCCGTGGTGATGGCCTTCCCGCGTTCGATGGAAGGCAAGTCTGGCGACAAGACGACCGTCGAGAAGCTCTTCTCATCGATGAATTCGAGCTTTGCGCTGACCGATCTGACCAAGGCCGAAATCGATCCGAACCCCGACAAGGACAAGCGTGGGCCATTTACGATGAGCGTGGCCGGGTCTTATAAAACCGGTGTCGAGAACAAGGATGGCCGCTTTGTCGTGGTTGGGAATTCGAGCTTTATCGATAACGGCAACATCCAGCTTTATGGCAACTCGGATCTGTTCTTGAACATGCTCGCCTGGTTGAGTGCAGATGAAGATCTGATCTCGATTCGCCCGAAGGATCCGGAAGATCGCCGGATTCAGCTCGAGCAGGGGCAGATGAATACGCTGATCACGGTGAGCCAGTTTATATTGCCCCTGATTGCGCTGGGCGGTGCTGTTTGGATCTGGCGCAAGCGCCGCTAAGGAGATTTGAGGCTGATGCAAGTTCGAGGTTTATTGATTGCGGTTGGAGTGCTGGCGCTGCTGTCGGCTGGCGTCTGGTGGTCGAACAAAAATCCGCAGGATACGACCAAGAAAGAACCTGGCGAGGGCAAGCTTGAGAATCTGGTAAACCTCTTGCAGGCGGATCTGGTGGAAGTGAAGGTGACCCGCAAGGGCGAGGCCCCTTTGGTTTTGCGAAACACTGTTGCCAACAATGAGTGGGCGATGGTGCTGGACCCACCACTCCCTACCAGCGGCAAAGAAGCCATGGAAGTGGTTACCAACGCAGTGACCATGAACAGCAACCGGGTGGTGGAAGAAAACGCTACAGACCTGATTCAATACGGCCTGGATCCCGCACAGATCACGCTGGACCTCAAAGCCAAAGATGGCAGGACAGCGCAACTCTTGATCGGCGATCAAACGCCGGTCGGAAACATGTTTTATGTGCGCCGAGCCGGAGAAAAGAAGATATTTGCGATCGGTCAGGATTTCAAAATCGGAGTGGACCGTGGCGTGAATGATCTTCGGGACAAGCGCCTGATGGCCGTGAACGAGGCTAAGCTCTCCGGGATTGAGATCGTGAAGAAGAGCGAAAGCCTGGACTTTACACGGACATCACGAGGTTTGTGGCAGATGGTGAAGCCGCAGGCATACCGTACGGAATCCACAGTGCTCGATGAATTGGTCAACAAGGCAAAGGAAGCCAAGTTTGACCCCACCCTGAGTGCTGAGGCGTTGAAAAGGAACGCCGCCGATTTCGCCTCGGCAGCTTTGGTTGCGACTCTGAAAATTGTCGATGGCGGGGCGGCAAAGCAACTGGAAATCCGCAAGACCAAGGAAGAGGCTTTTCTCGGGAAATCGAGTGCGGTCGATGGCGTTTATAAGATTGCCGATGATTTTGGGAAGAGCTTTGACAAGTCTCTCGACGACTACCGCAGCAAGAGGCTCATGGACTTTGGCTATGAAGACCCTGTGCGGATCGATCTTGATTTTGTGGGTAAGAAATCGGTTGTCGAACGCAAGGATAAAGACTGGATGCTGAACGGCAAGAAGGTGGAGGCAGCAACCTTGATGCCCTTCCTCGATGCCCTTCGGGCTTTCTCGGCCTTGAAGTTTGTACCGGGCGGCTTCACTACCGCTGCTTCAACCGTGAGTGTCACGCAGAAGGACGGCAAGACGGTGGAGAAGCTGCTACTGGCCAAGGTGGGCAATTTCCTCTACGCCAAGCGTGAAGGTGAAGCCGGGGAGTACGAGATTGACCCCAAGACGCTGGCCGATCTTGAGGATGCTCTCGGCAAGGTGAAG
>CANGVB010000211.1 GCA_947456995.1 Bryobacteraceae bacterium
CATGGAGATGTAGCGGGCTTCGGTGGTGATGGCCCAGCGGAGGACGCGCATGTCGTCGCGATGGCCGCGGGTGACGATGATGATGTAGCTGGAGGAGTTGATGTTGAGGGCGGCGAAGGCTTCTTCGTATTCGGCGGCGAGGACTTCGTCGACGTCGGGGAAACGTTCGCGATTGGCGAAGCTCTCGCGGTTGTCGATTACAGAAACGCCGAAGCCGGCCATGGACGAGACTTTGGCGAGGCTCTTGGAGATGTGGCCTGCGCCGAAGATGAAGGCGTGGGGCTGAGGAACGATGGCTTCGATGAAGACGTTGAGCTGGCCGCCGCAGATGAGGCCGTTGTCGTAGGCTGCGTCCTGGCCGAGGTTGAAGTTGAGGTGGCGGGGCTTTTCGGTTTCGATGACTTCGCGGGCGGCGTTCCATACTTCGGCTTCGACGCAACCGCCGCCGATGGTGCCGAGGAAGCTGCCGTCTTCGCGCACGAGGATCTTGGCGCTTTCGTAGCTTGGGATCGAGCCGTTGACCTCAACGATTGTGGCGAGGGCGCACTTCTGTCCGAGCTTGCGGAGACGAACAATTTCTGAGAACAAATCCATGCCATTCTGATTTTAGCTCTCATCTGAAGAAACCTGTGAAACCTCAAGCATTCATCTTTGATATGGACGGCGTAATTGTCGATTCGATGCCCTACCACGTGCGGGCCTGGGAAGTTTATCTGGAAAGGCAAGGGCGCGACGCTCAGACCCTAAATGCACGAATGCATGGCAAACATAACGATGAACTGTTACGGGATGTGTTTGGCAGTGAAATCAATTCTGAAGATATTCAAAGAATGGGAGCCGAAAAAGAGGCATTGTACCGGGAATTAATCGAAGGCGAACTGGAAGCTTCGCTGGTGCCCGGGATTCGAGAGTTTTTGGACGATCATTCGAAAATGCCCAAGGCAGTGGCTTCCAATGCAGAGGCGCTGAATGTGAACTTTGTGCTGGAGCGGGCGGAGCTGGGTGGATATTTTCTTCACGCATTAAACGGACAGATGGTTAAATACGGAAAACCGCATCCGGAAATCTACCTTAAAGCCGCCGAACTCTTGCAGAAAGAACCCAAAGACTGTATAGTTTTTGAGGATTCTCAAACGGGAATCAATGCGGCGCTAGCGGCGGGAATGAGGGTGGTAGCTATAAATTCTCACAGGACTACCCTGATTGGACAGGCGGTAGAAGCCGATCATTTCCTAGACACCCGACTTCACAAATGGCTCGAAGAACTGGCTTAAAGATCGCAATCGGTTTGTGTGCACTCCAACTTGTCTATGGACAAGGGGGAGGCGAAGAGTTGCGTGCGTATCGAAATGTGAAGTTGCCGGAAGCGTCGGCCCGTGTTGGAGCGGACTTCCGACCCAAGTTGCTGGGTGAAGCAGTGCGAGTGCAAGGCCTGGTGCAGGCTGGTGTTTTGGATGCCCCGGATGCGAGTTATCTTGCCTTGCTGGATGCAGAGTCGAAGAGTTCGGGATTAATGCTGGTTTTTTCGGGCGATAACGAATCGCATAAGCCGGCTGGAGCGGAGCTAACGCCAGGGACATTGATCGAAGCTGCTGGCATTGTAAGCTTGCATGCCGGGCAGGCGGTGGTGAAGCCGAATGAGTTGAGAGTGATTGGTAAGGGGAGCTTGCCAAGCCTGGTGCAACTGAACCCGTTGAGTGCGGCGAGCTTTCAGTATGAGGGGATGAAGGTTGAAGTTCAGGGGGTGGTGGGGGAGTTTCGGGAAGGTTCGAAGGGCGACCTTCTGGATTTCAGCGAAGGTGGGCAATCGATTCGCGTATTTCTGCCGCAGATGAAGGGGATGGCGGAGCACCCATTGGCGGTTTATCAGCGAGGGGACCGGATCCGAGTGAGGGGACTGGTAAGCCAGTTCTGTCTGCGGCCGCCCTTTAATCAGTTCTTTCAGTTGTTGCTGGCTAGCCCGAAGGACATTGAAATCGTAGAGCCAAGGCCGGCAGTGCCTCCGCAGATTGTTCCTGCGGCTGTCTTGATGGTGCTGATTGTGATTTTGGCGGCCTGGTATCTGCAACAGCGGGCGCGGCGGCAAAATCGAGTGATTCAACGGATGCTGCAGGCGAGCGAGGAGTTGTATGGAGCGGGAACGGCGCGTGAGGTTGCGGAGATATTGCGGAGCCGTTTGCTGGAGCTGGTGCCGGCAGAAACGGTGAGTTCTTATCACTACGATGCGAATCGTAAACTGCTGGAGCGGATTCCTGATCAGAGTAGTTCGGCAATGCACTCGTTTCATGTGGATGAGTGCGCGAATGCACTTGAGAGTGGGATTGCGCTGGCGGTGAAGAATAAAACGCTGCTGCAGTTTGTGGATACCAACTCGGCTGATTTGTTGCACGGCAAGGATGAAGAATCGAAGTCGTTGCTGGTGATTCCGATGCGCAACCGGAACGAGGCGAGAGGGGCTCTGGTGTTGACAGGGACGGCTGGAAGGCAATTGCTGATTGAAGCTCTGCAACCGGCGGCGCAACATCTGGCCAATGATGCTTGCCAGTACTTTGAGGGGCTGGAAGAGTGTGCGGTTAGGGAGCAGATTCACCGGAGTGAAAAGCTGGCTGTGGCGGGTCAATTGATTCACGGAGTGCTGACAGAATTGAATGCACCTCTCGAGAAGATTCGTGAGTTGACGGCGGCGCTGGGGACTAGCGATGCGGCTGCGATTCATGAGCAGGTGCACAAGGCGAGCGAAACCGTGAAGCGGATTGTTGCTGTTGCTCGGGCAGAGCAGATCGATGCGCGCCCGGTGGACTTGCGCTTTCTGTTTCAGCGGTTGATGGAAGAGATGGATGAAGACTTGCGGAAGGCTCAAATTGAGAGCGAAGCAAATCTTGGGCCGGAGAGCATTTATGTGCTTGGATCTCAGGATCAACTGACGCGCGTGTTTGAGGGCCTTTTGTTGCACGCCAAGGCGGCTGCTACCTACTCGCTTGAGCATTTCTTTGAGGTGGGGCTGAGCCGGATCGGGCGAAGCGCGATGATCGAGATTGAATTCTCGGGGCCGTTTGGGGACGGAGAGGGACCAGACTTTAGCGGGTCTGCTTTAGGGCTGGCCATTACGAGGGGACTGTTGCAGTCTTATGGCGGCGAAGTGCGGTTTACAACAATGCGGGCCGGACGATACCGGTATGACGTGGAGTTGCCTGCGCTGAATTCGAGCCCGCTTGAAGACTTTGCCACGGCGCTGCAATTTGCGCCTCAACGAGGTACGATTACCGCTTTGCTGGTGGAGCCGGAGACACAATCGCAGCGGCGCATGCTGTCGATCTTTGGCGAGCTGAACCACAGATTGATTCCTGTAGGGAATATCGAAGAAGCCGTGGATCTGGCGGAGAAGATGCGCTTCGATATCGTATTTGCCAGTGCCAGCCCTGAGGGTGGGACGTGGGCCGAGCTATTTCAAAAGGTGCATCACCGGACGCCGCACTTTGCGTTGCTGAGTGAGAGCGCCGAGGAACAGAGCACGGAATTGCTGGACGGGTCTTCGTCGTCGATGCTGCGGAAGCCTGTGGAAGAGGCTGACATCGTTGGGCTGATTGCGAAGATACAGCAGGGTGGAAGTTTGCGGTTCCGTAATTAGTTCGGCGTAATTAGTTCGGGTGGTGGGAGTCGGGGAACTTGGGAACCTTGGGGGTGGGTAGCGTCGTTTTGTCGAGTTGGGTTGAGGCGATGCTGACTGCCCTTTCGAGTTGAGGATCATGGCCGGCAGCTACGGATTTGGGATCGAGGTCGACTTCTACGTCTGTTGAGTGCGCGCCGGTTTAGCCCATGGGCAGTGGTGTGGCTTGGGAGAGACTGCCGTCGGGGGAGAAGGCGGGTTCGGATTCAGTGCCGATGCCGGAAGTGATGCGGATGGCGCTGCCGCCGGTGCGGGCGACGGTCCAGAGGTCTCCGGCGTAGGAGAGAGCATTGCACCGGTAGTTGGGTCGTCCCAGGGATTCAGAACGGTGATTCCAAGACCTTTGGCTCGACACGCGACTTGGTCAGTTCGGAAACGACATTGGTGTCCAGCAGGTAGCCGACACTCATTTAAAGTTCGATCGACCGGCTCATGGAAGGATTGCGGGCAAACAGCGTGTCAATTTCTTCATCAGTGAGAACGCCTCGGATTTCGGCGCAAACGTCGATGAGGGATTGACCACTGCGAGTTTCGGCAGTTTCTGGCACGGCCAAACATGCCTCACGCGCGATAATTGCATTCACGAAATCAGTGAGAGAAACTCCCCTCGCTCGGGCTTGTGCCTGGAGGTTGCTTTCCATTTCAGGTCTGAGTTCGATTGTGATAGACATGGTGGCGTTTTCCCCTTGCTCCAAGATTACCGGATTTTGAGGAGCACGAGGTCGAGTGAGTCCAAAGCAGGGCAAGGAGCGGTGAACTTGATGGTTCGCCGCTCCTTGCTGTTTGCGGGTTAGTGAGGAGGTGACGCGGACTCCGATTTGAATGTAGCGCGGGAAGTTGGCTTGCTGGGTGATGCGGCCGAAGTTTACGTTGCCGAAGGCGGTGTTGGGGCCGTTGAACTGCGGGGTGTTGAAGGCGTTGGTGGCTTCGGCCCGGAACTGGCCTTTGAAGCGCTCCATCACGGTGAAGGTCTTGTTTAGAGACATGTCCCAGTTGATGGTGCCGGGGCTGCGGTAGCTAATCGTTCTTGCTACGTTGCCGAAGGTGAACTGCGGGGCCGTGGTGAAGGCTACCGGGTTGAGGTAGTTATCGAGACGGTCCTGAAGGCGGCCTGTTGTTTCAGGGGCGAAGCCGGCTGCGTTGGGACGCATTAGGCCATTGCCGAAGACGGAGTTGAAGTTCTGGTTCTGGAAGACCGAGAGGGGGAAGCCGGTCTGGAACATGTAGACCGAATTGATCTGCCATCCTCCTACCAACTGGTTGAGGAGAGCGCCCTGGGAGAGGAAGGGCTTGTTCTTGCCGAAGGGGAGATCGTAGGTGACGCTGCCCTTGACTGCGTGCGGGGTGTGGCTGGTGCTGAGGCCGTACTCGGCGCTCAGATCATAACTGTTCTGGGCACTGCCGGGGATGCTGGTGAAGAAGTTGCTTGAGCCGAAGCTGGCATCCTTGTTGCGGGACCAGGTCCATGAGGAGAGGAAGCTGAGGCCGGAGGCGAAGCGCTTCTGGGCCTTGATGACCATGGAATCGTAGAGGGCGTCGTTGGAGTTGTTGAAGCTCATGTTGACGGCTGAGAATTGCGGATGGGGGCGGAGGAGCTGCAGGCGCTGGACGTTGGCTGAGCCAATGATGTTGAGACCGCCGTTGTTGAAGAAGGGATTCGGGACGTTCTGCAAGAGGGCTGCGCCCTGGGAGAACTTGTCGGTGGTGAGCTGATTCATGTTGACAGCGCCCGAGCCGAGGATGAGGTTGGTGGTGCGGGAGCCGACATAGCCGACTGCCATGACAACACCGCCAGGCATTTGACGCTGCACGTCGAAAGCGATCTGATGGACGGCTGTTGAGCCTGCGTCGGGGTTCATGTAGCTCAGCGTCTGGCCGATGCCGGCACGAAGGCCGAGAGTGTTACCAACTGGCTTGTCGAGGCCTCTGGGGAATGGGTTGCTGAGTGAGCCGGCGGGAGTCTGGCCGCCGTCGAAGGAGCCGACATAGTCTGTCTGCTGGCTGTAGCCGAGGCTCGAGAAACCGCCGTAGGAGACCGGTGCCCAGAAGATGCCGTAGCCGCCGCGGATGGTGGTTTTGGGGCTGAGCTGATAGGCGATGCCGAAGCGCGGGGCGAACTTCTTGTTGGAGGGGGAGCAGCATTCGGTGGGTGCGCCGCCGACGCCTGCATATTGCAGGGCACCTTTGGCTCCCTGCCCTATCGGGTTGGCGATTGTTGGATCAAAGCCTACGATCAGATTGTTGTTGCGATCGCGGAGGCCGGTTTCGTATTCGTAGCGTAGGCCGAGGTTGAGGGTGAGTTTGGAGTTTACACGGAAATCATCGTGGAAGTAGAAGCCGTGGTATCTGACGTATTGGTAGTATTTGGTGTTGAGGGTGACGTTGCCGCTGGCAGGATAGCCGAGTAGGAGGCTGGCGAGGTCTGAGCCGGTGCCATCGTTGCCGCGATTGGGGTCACGGCGAGTGAAGGTGTCGTTGAAGCTGTAAGCGCCAGCAGCTGCGAAGTTGATGAAATCGACGTTCAGGACACGGTAGTCGTAGCCGGCCTTGAAACTGTGCCGGCCCATGAACTTGGCGATGGAGCCGAGAGCGTTGCGGGAGTGGAAGACGCTCTGGGTGCCTCCGCCGGAGCCGAAGGTTTGGAAGCTTTGCATGGTGATGCTGGGGAAGCGCTGCGAGGGGAGTTGCGAAACCAGCGAGGTTGGGAAGCCGAGAGAGGCTACGTTGAAGCCTTCGCTTTCGTAAATGGTGGCGTTGGGGAAGCGATTGAAGCCGTAGCGGAAGCTTAAGACGGTTGTCGCGTTGGGGGTGATGGTGTGGTTGGTTTGCGTGGAATCCACTTTACGGAAAAGCAGCGAGGGGCTGTTGCCGGCCA
>CANGVB010000212.1 GCA_947456995.1 Bryobacteraceae bacterium
ACCGTCAGGTCTGGCTCGTCTCAAGCGTCATGCCCATCTACCAGGAGCAATGGCAACGCTTGGTCACCCTCGCCGCCTCTCTCAACAAGCCCCCAAGCAAGGTCGCTGAATTCCCCTCCCGCAACGGCCGTCACAGCATCACGGCCTTCCGCTTCGACACACCCAAACCAGCCCCCACCAACTGGCAGCCTCAAACCACTAACAAGATCAACCTCCCCACCAACTGGCAATCCCTCCGCCTCACCCTCTCCGGCATAGCCGACCAGGAAACAGAAAGCATCACCCTCCACTGGCAGGACTCCTCCGGCAAAGACCTTTACACCGACAACCGCCACCTCGGCTGGTCTCCACACATCCACCAAACTTCCACCTTCGAATTCACACCCAACTACTGGCCCAAATCCTTCAACCGTCAGCGAACATCCACAGAACCACCCACCCAGGTCCAAATCGAGTCCTCACTCATCAAAGCTAAAATCACTTCCACGGAGCTAGCCCTGCCATGAAATTCCTTCTCTTCTTCCTCACCCTCAACCTCGCAGCTCAGTTCGATAAATTCGACGCAGCCGCCCGCCAGCAACTCGAAGCCCAGCATATCCCCGCCCTCTCGCTAGCCTTCAGCGACGCAACCAAAACCATCCATCAGCTCCACCTCGGCACCGCCACCCCGCAAACCCAATACCGCGCCGGCTCCATCACCAAACTCTTCACCTCCATCGCCATCATGCAACTGGTAGAAGCGGGCAAGCTCGATCTCGATTCCCCCATCTCCCGCTACCTCCCCGAGCTAAGCTTCAAATCCACCCTCCGCCAAATCGCCTCCCACCGTTCCGGCATCGTCCGCGAACCCGGCCAGGGTCACTACTTCGACACCAAACCCGCCACCCTCAAACAAGTCACAGCCAGCCTCAAGAAGACCAAACTCGTCTACGAGCCCGGCACAACCACCAAATACTCCAACGCCGCCATCAGCCTCCTCGGCGACGTGATCGAGCGCACCTCAGGCCAAACCTACCAGCAGTACATCCAGCAACACATCCTCACGCCCCTCAAGCTAACCCACACCACCCTCAAACTAAACGAAGCCAATAATCTCCCCAAGTCCCTCATGTGGACCGTAGACGGTCGCGAATTCCCCGCCCCCGCCTTCGACCTCGGCACCAGTTCCGCCGGCAACCTCGTCACCACAACAGAAGACCTCCTCACCTTCGCCCGCTGGCTCATGCGCGACAACCCATCCCCCATCCTCACCAAACAATCGCTAGACCAAATGTTGACCCCGCAATCCGGAGGCACCCGCTTCGGCATCGGCTTCGCCCTCAACCCGCCCTACATCGGCCACAGCGGAGCCGTCTACGGCCACTCCGCCATCCTTCAAATCAACCCCAAACTCAAAACAGCCTCAGTAGCCTTCGCCGCAAAAGATTCCATAGACCTCAAGCCTTTGATCGACCCGACTAAAGACCCAAGACCCCTCACCGCCTTCAAGCAACTCGCCACCTACCCGACATTGCCCCCAGCCTTCAACTCCAAATCCATCGGCGAATACGGCTGGGATTTCAACAAGCTCTACATCCTCGAGCACGAAGGCAAGCTCCACTGCCTCATCGAATGGTTCTCCCTTGTCACACTCGAACCCAAAGGCAACAACCAATACCGCTTCCCCGACAACTCGATGTATGCTGGCGAAACCCTCACCCTCAAGCCCAACGGCCTCTTCGTCGGCCCGGTCTGGTTCCCTCGCCTCCCAGAGCCCAACCGCAACTTCCGCATCCAGATGCAGAAGTCCCTGGCCGAACTCAAACAAATCGCTGCCGCAAGCCAAGCCCCCACGCAACCAACAAACCTCCGCAAGCCCGAACTCACAAATCTCCGCACCCTCTCCAACACCATTCAATTCGACATCCGCTACGCCACCTCAAACAACTTCATGGGAGCCCCCCTCTACTCGCAAAAGGCCGCCTACCTCCAGCAGCCAGCCGCGCAGGCCGTCCTCGCCGCCCACAATGAATTGAGCAAACTCGGTTATGGCCTCCTCATCCACGATGCCTACCGCCCCTGGCGCGTCACCAAAATGTTCTGGGAAGCAACCCCCGAAGCCCAGCGCAACTTCGTAGCCAACCCGGCAACAGGCTCCCGCCACAACCGCGGCTGCGCAGTAGACCTCTCCCTCTATGATTTGAAATCCGGCAAACCGGTAGAGATGGTCAGCGGCTTCGACGAGTTCTCCGATCGAGCCTACCCCAACTACCCCGGCGGCACCTCCCGCCAGCGTTATTTCCGCGAGCTCTTAAGAACGGCGATGGAAAAACAGGGCTTCACCGTCAACGACGACGAATGGTGGCATTTCGATTTCCGCGACTGGAAGCAATACCCCGTCCTCGACCTCAGCTTCGAGCAACTCGGCTCGCGCTGATCTTCGATTCCACCCACAACAGCAACAGCAACAAAAACACCAGCAGGCTGCACCACAACGGCACGGCCATTGCCGATGA
The DNA here is from genome assembly GCA_947456995.1 of Bryobacteraceae bacterium. Classification (GTDB taxonomy): domain Bacteria; phylum Acidobacteriota; class Terriglobia; order Bryobacterales; family Bryobacteraceae; genus Bryobacter. The sequence continues at coordinate 2,496 of CANGVB010000212.1, forward strand.
CTCGTCAGATAAATATGCCCAAAACCCAATCAGCGCCGGGGCAAGAAAACCACCCAGCATCCCCAGCCCAAAGATCCCGTGAAACAGGCTCGAATGGTACTCACGAAAGCGGCTACCAATTCTCTCCACCAGCAACGGATATACAAACGAAAATCCCACCGCCGACAATGCCAACCCAAATCCAGCCCCCCAAAAGTTCTCAGCACTCCCAAAAATCAATATCCCCAGCCACGACATCGCTGCACTGGCCAGCAACAGTCGCCGGTGCGGAAATCGCTGCAACAAAGCCTGCGCAACAAACCGCCCACCCAAAAGCGCTGCGCAGTAAAAACTCAAGAAGTACATCGCTGCCGAAGGGCTCATCCCCGCCCGCAAAATCAAATGCAGCGCCACCCACTGCAATACAGACAATTCAGCAGCCGTCTCAAAAAACAGCAGCGCCGCAAACAACACATGCACCGGGCTCTTCGATTCCCTCAATACTTCTTTAAACCCAAGATCCACAATCTCCGGATCCATCGGCATCCCCAAGCGGTAAAGCCAGGCACCCACCCCAAAAGGTGCAAGCGCCAACAGAATAAACAAGCCGTCAAACTCCGTCCATGAATACGAAAGCGCGCCCAGCACCGCCGTAAGCAACGATCCCAGCCCCATCAACCCACCAGCCAGATTCACCGTTGCCGCAGGATCCTGCTCGTACAATCGTTTCAACAATTGGAAAGTTGCTGCCATGATCCCGCCTTGCGCCAGTCCAACCAGCCCAAGCGACAAGTCCCGTGCCACCTCTGGCGTAGGAGGCCCGCTAAACTCAACCATTACAATCCCAATCGCCGCTATCAGCATCGATGTCGCCAGCAGCCGATGCACCCCAAACCGCGACAAAAAGAACCGGCTCAACCGCAGCGCCACTAAGACCCCAGCCGCAAAACTCAGAAAATGAAACCCGATCGCCAGGTACGGCGGCTGCAGGTGATATCCCCAAGCCGGCAACGCCGCCCCCGGGATTGCCACTAGAACTCCAATCAGAAAGAACCCAAGAAACGCCCTCCGGCTCGCTGAAGGCATAGATGCCCCTGCGCCAGAACTACTGAGCGGTGTCTGCACTGTCGTAGCCACTGCTTGATTCTAGTCTCATTCACCCCACCCCTTCCACTCCCGCTCCTCAAATCACCCCAGTTTTGCAACCACACTACAACCACCAGACCTATCGATTCGATAACCACAATCTATAGCGTTTTGCTCCATTTTTTTCTTGAAAAAAAATTCTAACCGAAATATCATCGCAGTATCACTGAGAAAGGAGGTGGTCCAGTCGAAAATGGTAAACAGTAGTAATTCAGACGAGACAAAGCGTGAGGTGATCGACTGCTAATGCAGGCTTGATCATGTAGAGGCTCCGACAGTGCCCGGAGCCGTTGTGACTGTGGACCGGTTGCCTCACGCATAAGGTCTTGCGAAAATCCCGCTACTGCCCTCAAAGCAGTAGCGGGATTTTTCAATTTAAATCTAGTAGTCCTTCTTCTATAAGCCGGTTCCTGTTACGGCCAAGCTTGCGCTTCGCCGCAGGCAATCATTCATCTGGGCAGCATATTACTACGCCGCTCTAGCAACCTACCCGGGAGTCCTGATGAGACGGGCCACCTCTGCTCCCCTATTTGGTCTTGCTCCATGTGGGGTTTTCCCTGCCAGGCGCGATTGCTCGCCCCGCGGTGCGCTCTTACCGCACCTTTTCACCCTTACTCCCTTTGCCGAAGCTCCAGAAGCGGTACATTTTCTGTGGCACTTTCCGTCCAAACCGCTTTAAGCGATCCAGCCCGGCCGTTAGCCGGCACATTGCCCTATGGAGACCGGACTTTCCTCCAGAAAAATCCCTTACAAAGAAATTTTTCCAGCGATTGCCCGAAGAAGGACTACTGCGATCATATCATCCGCCCGATAGATCACTAGTACTAAGTGAGACGTTGCTCCGCTTGGCCCATAGGACTTTTCAGGATTAGTCCTATAGGGGGTTTACCCCGATCTGCATGAAAACTCAGGTAAATTTCGAAAAACTCTTGCAGACATTTCGATTTTGTACTAATATCAAACTTCACGGACTACAACTTTAGTACTGTGACTAAACGGAGGAAATTGAATGAAGCGCTTATTCTCAACTTTTTGCCTGCTGGTGGGAGCCTCCGTGGCATCCTACGCAGGCGTGATCTCAACTGCCAACGGTGCCCTTCTCGGCCCTAACGCAGCTCTCATCGACTTTGAAAGCCCCACCACCTTCCCGGCTGGTTCCTTTTCATCGTTGCCCCAATTCACCGCCTCTGCCGGAACCACCAGCGTTGGCGTCACCATCAGTGCATCCGGCGCAAGCTCTGGCACCAACACCGGTTCCCAGGCCGCCATCACTGGTCAATTTGCCAGCACTTTCGGAAATGGCCGCTACTTGACCACTTACAGCGGCCCCACCCCTGCTGTAAACGCCCCCTCGAATTTTGCCCGCACGATCACGTTGACCTTTGCAACTGGTCTTTCCGACATCATTTTCGACTACTTCGCTTCTGAAACCAATTTCCACAGCTTTGCAGTCAACGGTATCGCTCAGACCACTCTTGCAAATCAGGGTACGTCTTCTTCCGCCAGCAGACTCGGCTTCACCGTTGACGGCACTGTCCCGGTTATCAATTCGATCAGCTTCACCTTCACCGGCACCGATGCCGGCGGCGCTGGCGATCAGGTAATCTTCGACAACATCCGCGTCGTCGCCGGTGGCACAGCTTCTACCAGCGGCAGCAGCACCCCCTCCACCAACGGTGGTGAAGTGCCTGAGCCTTCCACCTACGCCCTCATGGGTGCAGGCCTCCTGGCTCTCGGCTACGCTCGTCGCAAGAAGTAAATCACTTCCAAACGATTGAAAAAAGGCCACCTTCGGGTGGCCTTTTTCCTTTTCTCCCACATCCGCCTTGCATATAATAGCGACATGCATCGGGCACTCCTCTCCTCCACTTTCACCCTCTCACTTCTGCTCGCGCAGGACGGCCCGCAGCTCCTCAAAGAAAACTGCGCCCCCTGCCACGGTGCCACCTCTCTCACCTCTGCCGGCCTCAACCTCACCACCCGCGACCTTGCCCTAAAGGGCGGCTCCCGCGGCCCGGCTATCATCCCAGGCAAAGCCACAGACAGCAAAGCCTACCGCTTCGCAGCTCACCTTGAAGAGCCGCACATGCCCCCCAACAAGCCCCTCACCGAGGCCCAGCTCAAAATCCTCAAAGACTGGATTGATCAGGGTGCCGAATGGACAACCGAAGCCCCCATCAACTCCGATGAAGCCGCCGCTGCCCTCGCCCGCCTTGAAGACCGCCCCATTAAACCCCAGGAGCGTACCTGGTGGGCCTTCCAAAAACCCGTCCGCCCCAAATCCGCCACATCCATCGATGGCTTCCTACAGGCCAGATGGACTCAAAAAAACCTCAAGCCCTCCACTAAAGCCGACAAAAACACTTTAATTCGCCGCGTTTATCTCGATATTATTGGCATCCCCCCAACCCGCGACGAAGTCTCCTCCTTCCTTGCAGACCAAAGCCCCAACGCCTACGAAAAACTCATCGACCGTCTCCTCGCCTCCCCTCACTACGGCGAACGCTGGGCCCGCCACTGGATGGACGTGGCACGCTATGCCGACTCCGGCGGCTACGAATACGATCGAGACCGCGACAACGCCTGGCGCTACCGCGACTACCTCACCAACTCCTTCAACAGCGACAAGCCCTACGACAAAATGCTTCTCGAACAGCTCGCCGGCGACGAACTCTTCCCCACCTCAAACGAAGCCCGCATCGCCACCGGCTTCCTCCGCCTCGGCCCTGAAAACAACCTCAAGAACGAACAAACCCGCCTCGACGAACTAGACGACGTAGTCTCCACAACTGCCAACTCCCTAATGGCCCTCACCGTCGGCTGTGCCCGCTGCCACAATCACAAATTCGACGCCATCCCGCAAAAAGACTACTACCGCATGCAAGCCGTCTTCTGGCCAACCAAGCCCGAAG
>CANGVB010000213.1 GCA_947456995.1 Bryobacteraceae bacterium
GAACGCGAACGCATTGAAGAGTGGGAGTTTATCTACGATTTCGGTAAAGATCGTGGGGGCAGGCCAGGCACCAACTCACAGAGCCAACAGGGAAACCTGCCGAATGGTATCAACCCGCAACAAGGTTTCGGCCAGCAGGGCGGTGGGTTTGGGCAACAGGGCGGGGGCTTTGGCCAGCAAGGCGGATTTGGCCAACAGGGTGGTGGATTCGGTCAACAAGGGCAAGGTGGCTTCGGTCAGCAGCAACCACAGCAACCCGGCGGGCGCGGGCGCACCAGAAACTAGAGCGCGACGTATCCGCGGCGAATTCCCTGCGTTACAGCTTCGGTGCGCGAACCCGCATTTAGCTTCGTCATCAGCGAGCTCACATGAAATTTCACAGTATGTTCGGTGATGCTCAAGCGCCAGGCGATTTCTTTGTTCCCAACGCCTTCGGCAAGCAATCGCAAAACCTCACGCTCCCGATTTGTCAGAGCCGAGTCCGAGAATGCTGGCGCAGGGCTAGGCCAGGAGTCCATCTCCTGGGCTGGAAATACCATCAAGCCAGCAGCGGCAGCCTCTAGCGCTGCTCGTATCTCAATCGGGCTGGCATTGGGTGGCAAAGCCCCCCTGGCACCCTGACGCACCATCGTTGAAGGCGAATGCTCCGTGAGCAACACAACCGGCAAGGGCGGCGGCTCGTTGTCAATCTCATCGAAGTGGCGATCCGACAACAATACATCGGCAATCTCTCCTGACTTCGCCATCTGAAAACCAACCTGCTGCTCGAGCAAAGTACGCAGCCCCGCTTCAACAACGGGACTTGAAGCATCGATTCGTACACGTGTCATGCTGCTGCCGATAGCCTCCCTTCGATTCCAGACTCAGTTGAAACCACAAGACCGTCAGCGGACGAATCAGCCTTGCTGTATTTAACAAGTATCGCTTCGCCCAGAACTTTCGATGCGATTTCAGGCAGATTCGTGGACATACATCTTTCGATGCTCAATTCGTCAACAAGTTTCCAGGAGACTGCATCTGTTCGCGCGCTCAAGCAGCCCTCCGGCCGGTTGGCCGCCGTCCAACCTCAATTTGAAGCTCCATCTCACGGCCAGCACGGGAGATCAGTATGGCAATTTGTTGGCCGATATGAGGCGGCTCGAGAAATTCCTGGATACAGCCAAAGTCTGTAGCGCGCTGCCCCCCAATAGCAAGGATTACATCCCCCACCATCAACTGAGCCAAAGCCGAAGGGGAATCGGGTTCCACATTCAAAACGATCATGCCAGCCGGCTGTGGAACGGGCTGAAGGCCAACCCCAAGGTACCCACGCCCCAGTTCGCCATGTGCGGCAATCGTCTCGACAAAAAGATGCAGATTGGAGGAAGGAATCACAACCGCCATCCCTCGCGCCAGCCCCGTGCTGATCATGCCCAGCAGAGACCCATCGGCTCGTAGAGCCAATCCGCCGGAGATTCCGGGATAGATCGCCAAATCGAGCTTGATGAAATGATCGAGTTTGCCTCCCTTCCAGGTTCGCCATGTGCCGGATAAGGAACTGAGCATCCCTAGCGAGGCATTTGGCCCGGTCTCGGGCGAGCGGGAAATTCCGATAATCAGCTCACCAAGGGTGGCACTGCCTGCAAGAGGCAAGACTGGCGCGTCAAGAAAGGGTTTCTGCAGTTGAAGCAAGGCGAGGTCCCCACTGGGGTCGCGGCCGAGGAGGGAAGCGGCCGCAACCTCACCATTGGGGAGGAGAACTTGGAAGTCCTCATCTTGTTCGACGCCAGGATCCACGGTTAGGATGCGCGTGCTATCAACTAATATTCCACTCTGGTAGCCATTCTTGCGGGCTGAGACGGCGACCACTGATTGGGCGGCTACGCCAACGGTCTCTGCAAGCGCCTGGCTGACTTCGATTAATGGATTCTGCATTTTACTGATGTCCTAGGCTTCCAGAATGCCTTCTCCCGTGCAAAAAAACTACCCTCAAACGGCTAGTAAGCCTCCTGCCCGATTGGCTAGGGCCTTGCAGGGTCGTTTACACTGGAGAAGGAATGACGACTGAAGTTAAGAAAGACATTGCCGCGGTTGAGCCAGCCCAAAGCTGGTTTCTCCCCGTGCTGCTCACCTGGGTAGCTCCCGGGGCGGGCTATTTTCTATTGAAAAGCCCCGAGCGCGGTGCGGCCATGGCAACCATGTCGATTGTGATGTTCATCGTAGGCTTGCTGATGCGGGGCGCTTTCTTTGAAGCCCAGACAGGAGACCTTCTGACCACCGTGATTTATTGCGGCGGTTGGATCGCAAACCTTGCCAACGGCAGTCTTTACTTTTTGGCTAAAGCCTTCGGCTACAACTCGCCCGACGTAGCGGGCCATGTGGTGGACTATGGCACGAAATTTTTGGTCGGCTCCGGCTTGATTAATATTCTGGCCATGGTGGACGTTTTCGAAATCGCAACGCGAAAGAAGAGCTAGGAGAAATCGACAATGCCCAAGATGGCTTTATCTCACTTTGAAATGGCGATTCTTTTTTCGCTGCTCACCAGCGTTGCGCTTGGAATCACCGGCAAAACCGGACGCCAGGAACAAATTCGCTACGCGGCCTATTGCTTCGGTTCTTTTGTCCTGGCCCTTTTCGGCTTGGGCTGGTTAATGTACTTCGGCCACCGATAAGGAGACTTGCCTTATGAGGATTTTCCTCGCCTTCGCACTTTGCGCTTCATCCTGGGCGCAAGAGACCCCGTCAGAGCTCAAGCTGCCGGAGAACTTCCTTCGATTTGACATCAGCAAGCTTCGGTCTGCCGTTTCAACCATGCCAAAGCCGCAGCCTAATGCTGTAATCCCAGTCCCACAGCCAGAAACTTGTGGGCACATTCGTGTTCTGCCTGCAAAGCCGGATATGGATCCCGGCATTCAATTGCCTTCGAGAATTTATATCCAGAGCCGCATGCCGATACTCAAAGGCATGCCCGCCTGTGAGACACACCAGCGATAGCTAAGGCTTCCCTGCCCCACCTTTGGGCATCTGAGTCACTTTCTCACCCACCTTTTGATAAGCCCCCAGCTTGGAATCAGCTAGATCTGGCCTCCTCACGCTAATCGACTCAATTACCGTGTTCCCGGGTCCAGGTCGAGATGTCACCATCTGCTGCTCACGAAGCTTCAACGGACCATCAGCAGAACGCCCAGGAGCAGCAACACCATAAATCGTGATTTCGCTGGTGGAGCTTCCATCAGAATTGAGGGCATCGATCTTGATCTTTTGCCCGGTCAACTCCATCTTTCCGGTAGGCGCATTCCGAAACTCCTGCGTCACTTCTTTGACTCCTTTACCCTCTGGAGCTTTCTCAATCAATTCACGCACAGCCTCTACAAATTTCCCGCTCTGATCGAGTACATATGTAGAACGATTTGTTTGCTGCTTCCCATAAGCCGAGGTGGTTTCACTGGCAGTCTTCTCGACTGCAGCAAATGCACCATTCACCGTCGGACGCTCAACAACAGTAATTGTCTTTGTCTGGCCGCTCTGCTGCTGCGTAGTCACGACTGCACGCTCAGTTGCGGCCAGCCGTCCATTTAAATCGCTCTGATAAGTCGTGGTTTCAACGATGGTCGCGCCATCGGGCCCCTGCTTCTCGACGACACGCAATTTCTCAGGCGGCAGTTTGTTGCCATTGGCATCACGGCGCTCAACAATTTCTTCGCTGATACGCCCATTGGGGCCTTCTTCCAGCACCCTGCGCTCCCGCTTTTCTTCAGGGGCTGGCAGCAGGACGCGGCGTCCATCCACGTCATAAACGTAAATCTGGGCGAGCATCGATGAACTCAGGAAAATCAGGCTAAAGTACCGCATACGTTTCTACGCTAAAACTATCGGCAGAATGAATCAATCTGTACAGTCCCTATAATGGAAGATGGTTCCAGCATGAAGAAGTTTTACATAGAGACCTTTGGTTGCCAGATGAATGTCCACGATTCCGAAAAGGTAATCGGGACACTCGAAGGCACTGGCTATTCGCAGGTTCCGACCCCGGAAGAAGCCGACCTTGTTGTCTACAACACCTGCAGCATCAGGGACAAGGCCGAACAGAAGGTCTTCGCCCGCCTCAATGAATTCAAACGCCGCAGCAAAGACAAAGTCTTTGCCGTCATCGGCTGCGTCGCCCAGCAGGAAGGCGAAAAGATCTTTGATCGCGCCCCGCACGTCAGTCTCGTCGCCGGCTCTGCCAGCTACAACCAGTTGCCGCAAATGCTGATTCAGCTCGAAGCGGGCAACAAACGGGTAACCGGCCTGAGCCTCGATGGGGAGGAGGCTTTTGAAGTTCCTTACACCCGCCGCGACAATCCCCACAAAGCATTTCTCACCATCATCGAAGGCTGCGACAAAAGCTGCGCCTATTGCGTTGTCCCGATGACCCGAGGCCCCGAGCGCAGCCGCACCAGTGCCAGCGTTCTCGAAGAAGCCCGTATTCTCGTAAAAGACGGATACACGGAAATCACCCTGCTCGGCCAAAACGTCAACAGCTATCTCGACCCGTCATCCGATGGCCTCGACTTTGCCAGACTCTTGCGGAAGATGGGGGAAATCGATGGGCTCAAGCGCGTTCGTTTCACCACCTCTCACCCGCGAGACTTTGTAAAAGACATCGTCGACGCCGTCGACGAAAATCCTGTCCTGTGCAACCACATCCATTTGCCGGTGCAGAGCGGTTCTACCGCCGTCCTCGACCGCATGCAACGCCAGTACACCCGCGACGAGTACATGCGCCGCATCGAGTGGATGAAAAGCGCCAAACGCGACATAGCGATTACATCTGACATCATCGTTGGATTCCCCGGCGAAACAGAAGCAGACTTCGAACAAACCCTCCGGCTTCTCGACGAGGTTCAATACGACGGGCTGTTTGCATTCAAATACTCTCAACGCCCGAACACCCCGGCGCTTCAATACGAAGATCACATGACAGAAGACGAGAAGGGCCGCCGTCTCGCAGCCGTCCAGGAACACCAGCGGCAGATCCAGATTCCGAACAACGCAGCATATATCGGCCGGGTGGAAGAAGTGATCGTCGACGGTTACAACAAGGCCACGCAGCAATGGCTGGGCAAGAATACCCAGAACAAAACCATCAGCTTTACTCACCCCTTGATGCCTAATAACGATCAGGGCGCCACCCTCGAAGGCCGCTACCTCAACGTACGCGTCACTCGCTCCGGCCCGGCCTCCCTGGGCGGCGAAGCCGTGATCTAGCCTTTTAGGCAGCTTCACCACCGCCGCATCTTTGCTGTAATGGAATAGGAGGCATAGCGAAACACGATGGAAGTTGAAATGAAGATCCGCACCCTGATGATGGATCCGGTGACGCAGATGCCGATTGTTGTGTTGCGCGACGCAACCGGCAATTCAATTCTTCCGATCTGGGTTGGCGTATATGAAGCCAACGCCATTGCTCTTGAGATCGAGAAGATCAATACACCCAGGCCAATGACTCATGACCTGATCAAGACCTTGCTCCACGGTATGGATGCAAGGGTAGACCGTATCGTTGTCAGCGACCTTAAGGACGACACATTTTTCGCCGTCATCTGGCTTGAGAAAAATGGCGAGTTTATTAGCATCGATTCACGCCCGAGTGACGCTCTGGCAATAGCGCTTCGCACAGACTCGCCTATCTTTGTAGACGACAGCGTACTCAAGAATTCGCGGATGAGTTCCAGCTCGGAAAAAGGCAAAGACGAAGAACTGAAGAAGCTGCTCGAAAATCTCAACGAAGAGGATTTCGGCCGCTACAAAATGTAGGCCGTTTCGATCGTGGAAGAAATTCTACAAAAACTGGTGGATCATGGAATCCAGTTGCTCCCGGCTGCAGAGCTCACAACTCATTTTGTTTTCGAGCGCGATGGATTCATCGCTCTTGTAGAGCGGCGCAACAACGGCTTTGGTAACGCAGGCGCTCCCGGCCTACTGTGCCCGCAGGGAATGGCCCAGCTGATTTGGCGCCAGGAGCAAGCCTTTTTCGTCACCAAAGGGTTTGAGCGCAAAGCTTCACAGGAAGAAGTCGAAAAGCTCCGCAGTTTCGACCAGGACCTCAAGAAATCTTTGTCCAAATAGTGCGCTCCGCCCTGGTCTCGATATAGACTCTCGACTATGGACCGAAGAGCATTTCTCGCGACAGGTGTCGCTGCCTCACAACTGAATTCCACCCTGAGCGCACAAGACTGGAAACCTGCCGTACCGGCAGCGGAACTCCCCGTTGGAAAGAAGGGCAAGGGCAAGCCCAAACTCGGCACCCAGCACATCTCTGACGATCCCACTCTCAAGATCCTCAGTGGCCTTGGCGTCAACAACATCTGCAGCAACCTCCCTTCCAAAGTGATGGACGCCAACTGGAGCGTCGACGGCTTGTCCAAATTGCGCGAACGCGTAGAAGCCCGTGGCATCCGATTGGAAATGGTACCGCTCCCACTCAGTTCTTCGCCTATCGCCCGCGCCGAGTATCCAGACATCCTCATGGGCCGCAGCCCTCA
>CANGVB010000214.1 GCA_947456995.1 Bryobacteraceae bacterium
AATTCCGCGTTGAGACCAACGCGCTCAAGGCCGATGATGGCCAGACGTCGGGTGGCGTGATCAACGTGGTTAGCAAGAGGGGGGCGGATGAGATTCATGGGTCGCTGTGTGAGGTCTTGCGGAGTGATTCGCTTGATGCACGGAACGCCTTTGCGACACAGCCGGACCCGCGGACGGGCCGCATCAAGCAGGTATTGCGCTACAACCAATTTGGCGGCACGGTGGGTGGGCCGGTAAGGATACCGGGGCTTTATGATGGCCGCAATAAGACCTTCTTCTTTGCGGGCTATGAGCAGTGGCGGTGGCGCTCGACTGGGTCGCCTCGTTTGGGGACGGTGGCTTTGCCGGAATGGCGGACGGGCAACTTCTCGAACTTTCGCAATGGCCTTGGCGCGTTGATTCCGCTCTTTGACCCAAACACGACACGACAGAACCCGGCTGGGGCTGGCTTTGTTCGTGATCCGCTGCCTGGCAACATCGTGCCTTCGAATCGTATCGATACGTTGTCGGCGAAGGTGATGCCTTTCATGCCGCTGCCGAATGCGACGGCGACAGACCCCTTTACCGGGGCGAACAACTTTATTGCTCTTGTGCCGTCTTCTTCAGACCAGGGTGTGACCAACGTGCGCCTCGATCACCGGCTCTCGACCAATGACATGTTTTTCTTCCGCTATACGAGCAATCGCAATACGCGGCAAGACCGCGGCTGGGGGCTGAATGAAGCTGACCCGGCTGCTCGCAATGACCAACGGGATAATCACAATGCAGTCGTCAACTATACGCGTGTTCTGAGCCCGAAGCTGGTGAATGACCTTCGCTTCGCGGTGGCTCGCCAGTGGTTGCCCTTTTTGCATCCGAGTTTTGATCAGGGCTGGCCGGCCAAGCTGGGTTACCCGTCGATTGTGCCGCAGGACCAGTTTCCGCCGGTTGCCATTGCGGGCTACCTCGGGATTGGCAGCCCAGCGTTTTCGGCGGGTTTGCGTGCGCAACAGTATGTGCAGCTTGTCGATAGCGTTAGCATCAACGCTGGCAAACACAGCTTCAAGACGGGCTTTGATTTGCGCTGGTCTCGTCTGAGCTTTATCAATCGATCTGCGCCTTCAGGACGTTATGACTTTAGCGCGGCCCTGACGGGCAATCCGCTTGTGCCTGCCAATACTGGCGCGTCGCTGGCTTCATTCCTGCTGGGAGAAGTGGGAGGAGGCACGCTTGGCTTCAGGCCCTTCATGCAGTATCGATCGCTGCCGCTGGGCATTTACTTCCAGGACGACTGGAAGATCACCCGTACGCTGACGCTGAATCTTGGTGCGCGCTATGACATCAGCTTTGGCCCGACAGAGCTGCACAATCGGCATTCGAGCTTTGACCCGTTTATTACCAACCCGCAGACCAATCGCCCCGGAGTGCTGACCTATGCAGGGGTGAACCGCCCCGAGAGTTTTGTGGATCTCGACAAGAACAACTTTGGCCCGCGCGTTGGCTTTGCCTGGGACCCGAAAGGCAATGGCAAGACGGCGATTCGCGGTGGCTATGGTTTGATCTATACGATCTCTGAGATCGGCCACACGCAGGGCGACAACTCGAACGCGCTGGGCTTCTCGATTGATACGCCCTTTGTTGCTTCGGGTAGCACGCCGGTGAAGGCGTTTCAGTTCAGCAGAGGGCCGGAATTCCTGCTGCAGCCTCTTGGTGCTTCGGGTGGGCCTGGTGCCTTTCGTGGCTTCAATGGCCAGTATCAGGATCGCGATGCGCGCACGCCTTACATCCAACAGTGGAACTTTACGATTCAGCGCGCTCTCTGGGCGGGCTGGACTGCTAGCGCTGTCTATGCGGGCAGCCGGGGCATCAAGCTCTTTGGCGGCAACTATAACCTGAATCAACTCGACCCGAAGTATTTCTCTGAAGGATTGGCTCTGCAGCAGACTGTGCCGAATCCTTTCTTTGGCCAGATTGCGACGGGGGCCTTGTCTGGTGCCACGGTGCAGAGGCAGCAGTTGTTACGTGCTTTCCCTGACTATCAGACCGTGCAGACTTTTGCGGCTAACAACGCGAGTTCTTCTTATCACTCGCTGCAGGTGTTTGTGGAGAAGAGATTCTCGGGCGGCATCTCTGCGTTGTTCAGCTACACCAAGAGCAAGCTGATCAGTGATGCGCTGAGTGTTGGCGGTGGCGGTAATGCAACGGGGCTTGGCGACTTCCGCATTGGTGCTTATAACCGCCGGTTGGAAAAGGCGATCGATCAGGATGATGTGTCGCAGCGACTGGTTACCAGTGGAGTGCTGGAGCTGCCTTTCGGTAGAGGCCGGAAGTTTGGTGCGAGCATCCCCAAGCTGGTGGACGCCTTTGTGGGCGGCTGGCAGCTCAACGGCATTGCCACCATGCAGACGGGGCTTCCGCTGCTGGTGCGTGGCAGCAACAACTTTACGGGTATCAATTATCCTGACCTTGTTGCCGACCCGTCGATTGCAACTGGCGACCGCTCGGCTAATCGCTGGTTCAACATTGATGCCTTCCGCAACCCGGCCAACTTTGTGATCGGCAATGCGCCACGCACGTTGCCGAGTACGCGAGCTCCGGGGCTTGTGGATGTGAGTTTCTCGATCTTCAAGACCTGGAAGATCAAGGAACGGATTCGGCTTGAGAACCGAATCGAAATGTTTAACGCACTGAACAGTGTGAACCTGAACGGGCCCGACACCAACTTTGCACCCAATGCGGCAGGGGTAAACACGAATGCCAACTTTGGACGTATCTTTGGTGCTCTCGACGCACGGCGTATGCAGCTTGGCTTGCGTGTTACTTTCTAAGGATTCAACGCTATGAGAACCCTTCTTCTATTTGCTTGCGCTATCTCCGCGATGGCGCAACAGAACTTCGATTTTGTTGTTTATGGTGGGACGGCTGGTGGGGTTGCGACTGCGGTTGCGGCTGCCAGGCACGGACTTAAGACGGCTCTGCTTGAGCCACGCAATCACATTGGCGGGATGGTGTCGGGCGGTTTGTCTGGCACGGATACCGGCAAGAAGGAAGTGATTGGTGGGATGGCTTTGGAGTTTTACTATCGTGCGGGCCGCAAGTACAGCATGGACCGTCACCTGAATGAACTCTCCTGGATGCCAGAGCCGAAGGTGGCCGAGGAGATCTTTCGCGAGATGCTCAAGGAGGCGGGGGTTACGCTTTTTGAGCGGCATCGTTTGAAGGAGAAAGCCGGAGTGGTGAAAGAGGGGAATCGCGTGACTGAGATTCTCACTGAAAACGGGGCTCGCTTTCGGGCGCGGTTCTTTGCTGATACCAGCTATGAGGGCGATCTGATGGCGCAAGCCAAGGTGAGCTATACGTATGGCCGCGAGGGCATCAAGGATTATGGCGAATCGCTGGCGGGCATTCGTGCTGTTACCGAGAGCCATCAGTTTGCAGTGGATGTGCCGGCTCGCGGTAAGGACGGTAAGGTGTTGCCCGAGATTTCAACCGAGCCGCGCGGCACGCCCGGTGAAGGCGACAAGCGCATACAGGCTTATAACTTTCGTGTGATCGCGACCAACGTTGCAGCGAATCGGCTGCCCTGGCCCAAGCCTGCGGGCTACGACCCGAAGCGCTATGAACTGCTAGCGAATTATCTGGAGGCGATGACGCCTTATATGGGCCGCCCGCTGACCTTCAACGAAGTGAGCCTGCTTCGGATTATCCCGAATGGCAAGGTGGATCTGAATAATCGCAATGGTTTTTCAACCGACTACATTGGTAAGAACTACGGCTATCCGGAAGGAAGCTACGCCGAGCGTGAGCGGATCTGGAAAGAGCATATCGATTACCAGCAGGGCTTTTATTACTTTCTTGCGAATGACCCGCGTGTGCCCAAATCATTGCAGGAAGAGGTGCGGTCTTATGGCCTCGCTAAAGACGAATACCTTGATACGAATCACTGGCCGCACCAGCTCTATATTCGTGAGGCGAGGCGCATGGTGAGCGACTTTGTGTCGACCCAGAAGGACTTGCAGACCGACCGCACGAAGCCAGACGTGATTGGCATGGGCAGCTATGCTTCGGATTCTCACAACATACAGCGCTTCATCAACGATCGTGGTTTTGTGGAGAACGAAGGCGATGTGCAGGTGCAGGTGCAGCCTTATCAGATCCCTTACCGGGTTGTGATTCCGAAGAAGGCGGAAGCGGTGAATCTGCTGGTGCCGGTGTGCTTCTCATCGAGCCATATTTCCTATGCAAGTATGCGCATGGAGCCGCAGTACATGATTATTGGCCATGCGGCTGGGATTGCTGCTGCGCTTGCGGCGAAGGGCAACACGGCTGTGCAGGATATCAATATTGCTGAGCTGCAATCGAAGCTGCGCGAAGAGGGCGCGGTGTTTGAGTACAACATGGATGAGTACAACAAGGCGTTTGCTGCGATACGCAAGCGTTTTGCGCCACCTGCGCGTAAGGGGCCGATTCCGTGGGGCCGGCCTAGTGAGAAAAAGTAGCCAGAAGTTTGGCTGCGCTTTCTGTTTGCGGGCTTTCGATCTGAGCCCAGGATGCGGCGAGTAAGCCTGTTGCGTTTGCTACGGCGAAGCTGATTCCTTGCAGGTTCTTTTCGCGGCTGACGCCGGGGATCTCTCGCGGGTAGGGGCTGGCGGCAAAGCGCATGGGGCCTGTGGCGCGAAGCTGGTTTCGCTCGAGTGTGGGATCAAGGTCTATGCCGATGACACCGTCGAGCATGCCCGGGTAGGCTGTGGCTGCGCTGAGCCAGATGCTTCCTTTGGCAACCCATTCGCTGAGGCGCGTTGCATGGGCTTCGTTTGTTGTGCCGAGGCTGAGATTGATCAGGTCTGCTCCCTGATCGAGCGCCCATTCGACACCTCGCAGGATGATGTCGATATTGGTGCGGAGGCCCCCTTCAAAGATCTTGACGGCCAAAAGATCGGCATCGGGGGCGAGGCTTCGGATGGCTCCGGCTACTGCTGTGCCGTGGCCGACTCTGTCGAGCCAATCACCGTCTGCCCCCATGCCTGTTGCGTTGAATCCCGAGAGAACCTCACCCACATGAGGGTGACCGGCGTGAATGCCGCTATCGAGAATCGCTACCTTTGGCATCCCGGCTAAAGAAGCTGCCTTAGCCTGGTAGAACCATCATGTTTGAAGTCATGTCGGTGTTGACGTCGAGATCCTTCACCAGCTTGAGGGTTGCTGCGTCGTACATTTCAAGCGTGTTGCCAGCGCCGTAGATGTAGAGCAGTTTGCCGTCAGAAGAGAGATTGAACTCGAAGCGGCTGCGACCGTCAAATTCCTGCATCTTCGTGATGCGCTTGGAGGCGATATCGAAGGTCCAGAATTCGCAGCGCTGGTTGGCGCCCATGCCGTTGTAGGCCACGGTGTAGCCGGTTTTGCGGTCTGGAGTGAGACGCAAGCCGGTGGTGCGTGTGGTGGACGGACCGACGGGTGAGAAGTCGAAGGTGCGTTTGTTGAGATCGAAGGTGGCAAAGCCGAAGGTTGTTTTGTGAACGATCGGGTCTGTCGAGTTGAAGAAGCCGAAGATCTTGCCGGGCTCTTCATGGGGATCATCGGTGCCAGAAATCGATACGCGTTCGATGCCGGGGAAGAGGGGCTTGGAAAGTTCGATTTTGCCGACTTCTTTGAAATCTTCTGTCGAGTAGATGTTGACGTTCTCGCGGAACTGATAGAGATACTTGCCGTCGGGCGAGACACGGAGACCACCACCGCGGCCGCCTCGAATTTGTTGATCCTTGGGGAAATCGACAAATTTTTCGATCTTCTCGTTTTCCATGTCGATGATGGCCCACTGCGGCTTGCTGACTTCAAAGCGGTCGATTTTCTTGTCGACAGTGTAGAGGGCCGTGTACATCTTCTTGCCGTCGGGAGAGAGAGCAAAGCCGCTGGGGCGGTACTTCTTGCCGGCAGTGTCGAGTTTGAAGCTGCGTTCGAGCTTGCGGGTTGCGACGTCTACAATTTCAAAGCCACATTCCATCGCGGAGTGGATGATCAGCTTTTTCTTGTCTTCGCTGAACATCATCGAGCGGGGTACGTCGAGCTTGAGATTGATCTCGGTGGAGATCTTGCGAGTGGCTTCGTCGATTACCAGAACACGCTTCTGCCAGGCACCTACGAAGAGGGTGCCGAGCTTGGCGGTTTGGGCCGGAGCGAGGCTGGCTGCGGCTACTGTGGAGAGGAATGTACGGCGCTGCATTTTATGGGAACACCAGATCGATATTGCGCCAGTCTTTGGTGGCGGCGGCACATTTGCTGGTCCACTCGGGGTAGTTGTTGAGATGGTCTGGGACCTGAGCGGGCCAGTAGCAACTGATGTAGCAATCGTAGAGATCGCGTTCGACGGGCTGGCAGAGGCCGGCGGTGCCGCCGGTGGAATCTACTTCCCAGCCGGGGGAAAACACGATCGAACAGCCCATTGGATAATGGGGCCGCTGTGCGGCATTGTTGTTTTGCTGAAGTGCGACGAAGTCGCCTTCGGTAGTAGAAAGCAGGTCG
>CANGVB010000215.1 GCA_947456995.1 Bryobacteraceae bacterium
ATGTACTCCGGCTACGGCCGCCTCCTCGTCATAGATCACGGCAACGGCCTCGAAACCTACTACGGCCATCTCTCCCGCTTCAACGTCATCGCCGGCCAACGCATCGCACGAGGCGAAATCGTAGCCTGGTCCGGCAAAACCGGCCGCGCCACATCCCCGCACGTCCACTACGAAGTCCGCATGTCCGGCTCCCCCATCAACCCTTACCCCTACCTCAAATCCCAATCGATCCTCGCAGAATCGAAAAAGACGGAAAAGCGTCCAGACCTCCCCTTCTAATAATTAAGGTTTGATACACTTCGGATCGTGCGATCCAAGATCATTCGTCTATCCCTAGCCATGTCCTGCCTGGCCCTCCTCGGCACGGCCTACATGCGCATGACCGTCCAGAACCAACTCTCTGATGCCGCCAACGCCTTCCTCGCCTCGCTCAACGAAGAGCAGACCGCCAAGGCCACCTTCAAGTTCGACGATGACGAGCGCTTCTTCTTCCACTTCATCCCCGCCGAAGACGTAGCCAAAAACTATGGCCGTCCCCGCAAAGGCGTCCCCTTCGTAGAACTCACAGCCCCCCAGCGTCACCTCGCTCACGCCATGCTCACCGCCGGCCTCTCACAACAAGGCGCAATCAAGGCCAGCACCATCATGAGCCTCGACGACGTTCTCCGCATCCAGGAAAAAGACACCACCGGCCGCCGCAACTCCGACAAGTACTTCGTCTCTGTCTTCGGCACCCCGTCCGAGAAAGGCACCTGGGGCTTCCGTTTTGAAGGCCACCACATCAGCCTCCACTTCTCCTTCGTCAACGGCAAGGTCGCCGTCAGCCCCACCTTCTTCGGCTCCAACCCCGCAGAAGTAAAAGAAGGCCCCCGCAAAGGACTCCGCGCTCTGCCCCGCGAAGAAGACCTCGGCCGCGAACTCGTCTCCTCCCTCACTCCAGAACAGATGAAGGTCGCCCTGGTCAACGAAAAGGCCCCCAACGACATCCTCACCTCAGCTAACCGTGTCGCCGCCCTCAACGGCCAGCCCAACGGCCTCGCATCCACCAAGCTCAATGCCAAGCAGAAGGAAATGCTGAAGGCTCTCGTCGACGAGTACGCCAGCAACTTCCCCGAAGAAATCGCCGCCACCCGCCGCGCTCAATTCGCCCGCCTAGCCAATCAGACCTTCTTCGCCTGGGCCGGTGTCACAACCAAAGGTGGCCCTCACTACTACCGCGTCGCCACTCCTGAATTCCTCATCGAGTACGACTGCACCCAGAACAACGCCAACCACATCCATGCCATGTGGCGCGACCTCAAGAACGACTGGGGTCAGGACCTCCTCAAAGAGCACGTCAAGAGCGCACACTAATCCGCAAAATCGTCTAAAAAGGCCCGGACTGCCGTCGAAACATAGCACCCGCTATGGACAGCAAATCCGGGCCTCTCCACAAACCGGTTCGCCATCTCCATCACACTCGGGTTGAACTCACACATCGGCGAATTCACCATCCCCGCACACACCTCAATCGCTGCATTCAACTGTGGCGGCATCGCAATCGACACATGCGGCACCACCGCAATCCCCGCCCGCTTCGCCATCCTCCCCAACTCCATCGTTTCGCTAATACCGCTCCGCCCCAGATCCGGCTGCCAGTAAGTCAGAATCTCCTTCTCAAAAAACGGCTCCGCCTCATAACGAGTCCGGTAACTCTCCCCCAGCGCCAGCCGCACTCCACTCTCATGCACCAACTCCACATGCCCCTTCAAGTCCTCAGGCAACAACGGACACTCCAGCCACAACACCCGCCGCTCCGCTAGCTCCTGCGCACACTCAATCTCGCGCCCCTCCGGCAAATGCCACAGTGCATCCACCGCAACTTCAATCTCGTCAAACGCCTCCTGCATCCGGTCAATCTGCTCGAGCAACAAATCCCAGTCGCTCTCAAAGTAAATCTTGAAGGTCCGGAATCCCCGCGCATACCACCCACCCACAAAAGCCAGCCGCTCCCCCACCGTCCGGCCAGGCGTCCCGCTCACATAAGCCGGCACTTCCTCCTTCGGGCTCGCCGAAAGCAGATTCCGCAACGGCTGCTCTAGCACCTGCGTAGCCAGATCCCACAACGCCAGCTCCACCCCCGCCATAGCATCCAGCATGAATCCACCCACCTGCCCGCGCACCCGCATCGTCGAATACATCCGCTGCCACAACCCGCCAATACACTCCGCATCCGGTCGAAACTCTTCACCCTCAACCGCAACACAAAGCAGGCTCTTCACCACCTGAGCCGCCACCTCCGGCGCCAACGGAGCCTGCGCCTCTCCCCACCCCACCATCCCGTCCGAAAGCGTCACCCGCACCAGACAAGTTTCAAACTCGGTGCTATACAAAGCCGGATAATGCGCACTCCAGCGATAATTCCCTGCTCCCCCAACCAACCGGTGCGGGCTCCCCGCGCTACCCTGCGCCTGCCCATGATCTCGTGCCAGCCGAACTGGAAATGCTTCAACTTTTGAAATTCTCACAGAATCCTGACCTAAAATTATTTCAGATTTCTGTTACTCTGTCTACATGGCTCTAGCGCCTCTCAGAAAAAAACGCGCCACCGACGAAGTCTACGAGTCCCTCCGCGCCGCAATCCTTACCCGCAACTTTCTCCCTGGCCAGCGCCTCATGGCCGACGAACTTTGTGAGCAACTCGAAGTAAGCCTCACCCCCGTTCGACATGCTTTGCAGCAACTAGCTGTCGAAGGTCTCGTCGAGATCCACCCCCGCTCCGGCACCTACGTAGCTTCGGTCTCAGAGCAGGACCTCAGCGAGACTTTCGAAATCCGTCTCGCCCTCGAACTCCTCGCCGGCAAGCGCGCCATCACCAACTGGAACCAGCAATCCGCCAAGCGAATGAAAACCCTCCTCGCCGCCCTAGCCAAACCAGTCCGCAGCCCCGAATCCCTCAAGCGACACGAAGACAGCAACCTCGAATTCCACTTCGCGCTCTTCGACATCGCCGGCTCAAAAAAACTACGCGAACTCTACGAGAGCCTCAACGCCCACATCCAGATCGCCCGCGTACATGCCTCCGAGGGTCCCACCCTCCCCGCACTCACCGCCCGCCTCACTCAAGAGCAAATCGAGCACGAAGCCATCGTTAGCGCTCTCGAAAGCAAGTCCTTTCCACGCCTCGAAGAAGCCCTCCGCACCCACATCCTCCGTGCCCAGGCCAGCCTAATGAGCGCCATCCAGGCGCGCGATGCGCAACTCCCCGCGAACGAGCCCGCGAAAAACCAAAAACGCAAGCGGGTGTAGCACGCCCATAAAGGCGAACACCCAGTAGTAGCCCGAATACTGCACCAGCCATCCGGTCAGCGCCGTAAACAGCAACCCGCCCAGCCCATTGCCAAAAGCAAACATGCCACTCACACTACCCACCACCTGCGTCGGGTAGAGGTCATTGGTCACCGTCGAAAGATTGGTCTTCCAAACCATGTGCGCAAACGTAACCAGGCAGATCGATGCAATCGCAATCGTGCTCGATGGCGTAGTAGCCACCACCAGACTCACCGGCATCACCATCGCCGCCGGCAGCATCACCGCCTTGCGCGCCGCCAGCACATTCCATCCGCGCGAGATCAACACGCCGCTCATCCAGCCGCCAAACATCGCGCCCAGATCCGCACTCAGATACGGCATCCAAGCCACCAGCGCCATCTCCTGCAACGTAAATCCACGCGCATCCACCAGATACTTCGGCAACCAGAAAAGATAAAACCACCACACCGGGTCGCTCAAAAATCGAGATCCAAACAAGCCCCAGCTCTGCGGCATTTTCAAATACTCCCGCCACGCCCCAGGCTTCGCCGGAGGAATCACGACAGACTCAAGCGGCCGGTACAACATCATCCACGGCACAATCCACAACACACCGAGCACACCACAAATCACAAAGGCCCCACGCCAGCTCATCTGCAGATAAAGCCAGGTCACCAGAAACGGAGCAATCATAGCCCCCACACTCGACCCCGCATTCAGCAAACCATTCGCCAGCGCCCGCTCTTCCTTGTGAAAGCACTCGCTGATCGCCCGGAACCCAGCCATGAAATTCCCAGGCTCACCAAGGCCCAGCAGAAACCGAAACGCCCCCAAACTAAACGCACTAGTAGCAAACCCGTGCAGCGCATTCGCCACACTCCACCAGCCCATAAACACCGCCAGGCTCACCCGCGCTCCCCAGCGATCCACCAGGAATCCGCTGCCGATATACATGCCCGTATAAGCCAACTGAAACACGTTCAGAATGTTCGCGTAACCCGTAGGCGTCAGCCCCAGTTCCTTGGTGATCACCGGCGCAAGCACACTCAAACACTGGCGATCAATGTAGTTGATGATCACCGACAAAAACAGCAGCCCGGCGATCCACCAGCGGCGTTCCATTTAGATTCTCTCGCGCAAATTCTTCAGCTCCGCCAGACTCACCGCATCGAGCGACGAAGTCGGATGCCGCACCGTAGCCGAAGCAATCACACCCTGCGCCACCAGATTATGCTTCATCGCACTCACACCCATCCCCGGCTGCAACTCAAATCGCAACAACGGCAGAATCCGCGTAAACACGCTCCAGGCTTTGTCCTTGTCCCCAGCCACCAGCGCATCCCAAATCTCAACCAGCGGCCGAATACAATCACTCCCCGGCATCGTCCCCCGCGCCCCGCGATCATATTCTTCGATAAAGAACTGCGCGTTCAACCCGCCAAACACCACCAGCGAATCCCCGGCCGCCGCAACCGTCTGTGTAATCTGCGGAGCCGTCGGCGGCGCTTCCACCTTAGCCAGCTTCACCTGCTCAATCTCACGCGCCATGCGCGCCAGCAACGGCGGCGGCATCATCACTTGCGTCAGCAGCGGCGCATCCTGCACCATAATCGGGATCCCCGCACCCTTGCTGATCTCCCCAAAGTAATGCATCAACCCTTCGCCATCGGTCTTCAAAAAGAACGGCGGCAGCACCATCAATGCATCTGCACCCAGTCCAGCCAGTTGCTTCGACAACTCAACCGCACTCCGCGTACCGGTAGCTCCACTCGAAGCCACCAGCGGCACACGTCCCGCCACATGCTTCGAAATCGCCTGCATCAACTCAACTCGTTCGCTCGCCTCCAGCGCATAGCCTTCGCTCGCATTTCCAAAGAGCCCAAGCCCATGAGCCCCCTGCTCCAGCAAAAAGTCAACCAGCCGCAATTGGCTATCAACATCAAGAGAACCATCTTCATGAAAAGTTGTAACTAGAATCGGATAAACGCCAGACATCATAAGAGCCAAAAGGATATCACGTGTATCCAGATCTCTACGGCAGGCATCGTATCCTGTAGATGAGCGTGACCCGCCGAAACTTTGCCCTGACATTGGCCGCAGCAGCCTCCGCGCCGGCCCAATTCACTCCAATCCGGCGATTCCTGGACCCTTCCACCGAAGCGGAAGTCCTCGCATTGTCCGACCCCGCCAACGCAAGCTTCCTGCCCCACCACTACAACCGCTCTGTCTCTTCCCGCAACGGCTTCATCGTCTACTCCACCGAGACCACAAACGGCATCCAGGCCCTCCGCCTCGACGTCAAAGGCGGTGCCACCCGCATCATCACCACTGCCGCCGCAATGGACCCAAAATCCCTCGCCCTCTCCCCAGACGACAAGAACCTCTACTTCGCAGACTCTGCCCAACTCGTAGTTGCCCCCTTGAGCGGAGGCAAACCCCGCGAACTCTACAAAGCCTCCTCGCCCGAAATCTTCCACAAAGGCATCTCCCTGTCTGAGGACGGAGCCAGCATTGCCATCGTAGACAACAACAAACTCATGCTCGTTGCCACCGCGTCAGCAATGAAATCAAGCACCCGCGTAATCGCAGAAGTCCCCAGCGGCAGCGAGCAAGCCGCGATCTCAAAATCCGGCCAGATCTTCTTCCGCACGCCCGACAAAGCCATCCATCTTACGCCAACCACGCCCGGCGCAAAACCCAAACAGCTCCCCATCGAAGGCACTCTCGGTCCCGCCGTCTGGAATCCCGATGGCCGCAGCATCCTCTACCTCAAACTCAACCAGGGCCCTGGCATCCCCAATTCGCTCTTTGAATACTCCCTCGACTCCAACAAAGAAAGCCTCATTGGCAAAACCAGCCAGTTCGTTCATTTCAACCGCAATGCCGACTCCAGCGTCTTCGTAGGCGCTTCCGGCTCCAAGGCCCAACCCTTCGTCCTGATCATGCTCCGCATCACCCGCCGCGAACTTGCCCTCTGCGAACACAAAGCCTCAGACCCCACCACCGTCGCCCCCATCTTCTCCCCAAACTCCCAGCGCGTCTACTTCCAGTCAGACCGCCTCGGCAAACCAGCCATCTTCTCGGTACCCATCGAAAGACTCGTCGAGAAAACCGAACAGGAAGAAACTCCCGGCAAGAAAACATGAGCTACAGCGAAGCTCCCCCGCCACCCCACCTCGCGCCCTACATCGAAGCCCTCTG
>CANGVB010000216.1 GCA_947456995.1 Bryobacteraceae bacterium
CCTTTTTCTTCTGGATCAATTTCTCAGATCCCCATCACGTCTGGGATCGCAATGCGATTCCCAAGCCGCACGACCCGGCCAAGATTCCGCTTCCCGCGCACCTGCCCGATCTGCCCGGAATGCGTGACGATCTCGCCCGCTACTACGACGAGATCACCAGAGCCGACGATGAACTAGGCATGGTACTGGCAACGCTTGAGAAGCGTGGCCTGGCCGACAACACCCTCGTGGTTTTTATGGGTGACAACGGACACGCCTTCCCTCACGGCAAGGGCTCTCTTTATGACCCGGGCCTCAACGTGCCACTGGTGGCGCGCTGGCCGGGCAAGATCAAGCCGGGCTCTTCGAGCGCCAATCTGCTGAGTGGGGAAGACATCACGCCCACCTTCCTTGAGGCTGCCGGGCTGCCCACCACCAAGGGCATGTCTGGACGCAGCTTCCTGCCCCTGCTTCGAGGATCTGCAAGTTACCAACCGCGTAAACATGTCTTTGCGGCGCGCTTGCCCCATGGCAATGCCAACTTCAATGCGCAAACCAAAGCCAGCACCTTCGACCTGAGCCGCTGCGCCCGCTCGGCTTCGCACAAGCTGATCTGGAACTATACGCCCTATCAGGAATACCAACCTGTCGATAGTGTGCGTGATGCCGGCTGGCAGGAGATGCTCGCCGCGCACAAGGCCGGGACGCTGCCGCCAGCCATCGACAAGGCTTATTTCACCCGGCCAAGAGCGATCGTCGAATTGTTCGATCTCACCAAAGACCCGAGTGAGTTGAACAACCTGGCTGGCCAGCCGGAATACGCGAAGATCGAAGAGGACCTCAAGATCGCACTTCAGGAGAAGATGGTTGCTGACTATGATTTCCTGCCGCCGCCATTTGACGAAGCTGCTGTTAATCCTGCTGCCGCTGCTCGCAAGCAGTGATGCCTTTGCTCAATTGCGGGGTGTCGTAAAGGACTCTCGATCTGGCGAGACCCTGAGCAAGGCGAAGATCGTGGCCGGAGATCAAAGTGTTGTCAGCGACAACGAAGGCCGCTTTACGATCTCCGCATCTTCAGACCTTCTTGTCTCGCTGGTGGGCTACCGAAGCCTGCGCGTTGTGGTGACGGATACGGGCCGCGAACTTGAAGTGCTGCTCACCCCCGATGGGCTTTCGCAAAAGGAAAGCGTCGAGGTGAAGGAAGGCCCCTACGAGCCACAGTACGCATCGAGTCCATCCGAGCGAAGCCTCAGCTCTGCCGAATTGCGCAATCTGGCAGGCGTCATCGCCAACGATCCGCTACGCGCCGTGCAGAGTCTGCCGGGCGTGAGCGCCACCAACGACTTCACCGCAAGCTTCGCCGTACGAGGTGCAGACTTCCGGCGTGTCGGCATCTATCTCGACGGCGTCTTGATGAACAACCCGCTGCACTCCACACAAGGCCAGCAAGCCAGCGGCAGTATTTCGATGCTGAACACGGACGTGATCGAAGCGGTGACGTTGCACGCCGCCGCACCACCGGTTACGTATATGGACCGTAACGCCTCCGCCTTGGAACTGCTGGTGCGTGAGGGTTCCGACAAAGGTCTGGCCTGGCGTGTGAACGCGGGTGTCGCTGCCACCAGCGCAATGGCCGAGGGCCCCTGGAAGCGCGGCACGTGGCTGGTGAGTGTGCGCAAGAGCTACCTGCAATATCTGCTGCAGAAAGCCCGCGCGATCGATACGCTCGCCTTCGGCTTCTTCGACGTACAAGCCAAGCTCGGCTACAACCTCTCTCGTAAACAACGTGTGACGCTGGCTTTATTTGACGGAGTCTCCGATCTCGATCGCAGCAGCGCCCGCAGCAGTCTCGGCGTCAACTCGATCCTCAACGGCACCTACCACCTCACCAACCTGCAACTGGGGCATCGCTGGACGGCCACCGAGCGGTTGCTGGTGACCAACAAGCTCGCCTGGATCCGCGAGCGCAGCAGCAACCGCAATGTACTTGATCTGCCGCTGTCCTCGGCTGGTTATGGCGAGTGGGTGGCCAACACGGGCGTGGAGTGGAAGACGTTGCGTGCGGGCACATCCTTCCGGCAAATTCGCGACGATGGCTTTGAAGCCCGCTACATCTTTAACCCTCTCTCGATCCGGCGGCGCGACCCCTGGAATGGGAACGCACTGCGCGCGGGCGGCTATGTCGAGCAGGCCTTCACCAAAGGCATCCTCAGTGTGAGCCTTGGCTCGCGCTTCGACGGATCGTCGACCCTGCAACCAGCATCAGTGTCGCCTCACGCCAGTGCACGTCTGCGGCTGGGCCCCTCGACACAATTGATTTCTGCCTGGAGCCAGGCCGTGCAGTACGTGCCGCTGAGTGCGTTGCTGATTGCAAATCTCGGCAATGCGGCGCTGTTGCCATCGCGAGCGATCCACGCCGTCGGTGGTATCGAGCAGGCACTCAACGCAACCACTCGCGTGCGCTTTGAGGCCTATTACCGGGCAGACCGCGATCTGCTGGCACAGCCACTGGCCGACATCCGCCTGCTGCCAAACGGGCAGGTCTTCTTCCCGCCCGCAGCCGCCCGCTTCGAGAATTCCGTTCGCGGTGCCGCGCGTGGCTTCGAAGTCTTTCTGCAGAAGCGCAGCGCCAATCGCTGGAATGGCTGGGTCTCCTACGGCTGGTCTCGATCGAGAATGCGAGATGGAATCACCGGTGCCCGCTACGATGCAGATTTCGATCAGCGCCACACCGTCAACGGCTACGGCAGCTATCGTCTGAGCCCGTCTGTAAACTTGAGCGTGCGCTATAGCTACGGGTCGAACTTCCCGATTGCCGGCTTCTTCAGCCAACGCAATGGGCAATACTTTCTGTCGCAAGAACGCAACGCTGCACGGCTGCCGGTCTTCAGCCGGGCAGACTTCCGCTTGAACAAACAGTTTGAGAGAAAGAAATGGCGCGGCGTTCTCTTCTTTGAGGTGATGAATCTCTTCAACACAAACAACCGCACTTTCGATTCCTACAACGGCTACAACACGCGCACTGGGGTTGCCAATATCTCGCTGCTGCGGCTCTTCCCGATCGTGCCAGGGGCGGGATGGATGATGGATTGGGGCAATCGCTAAAGCCTGTATACTGTAAATACTTACAGTATGAAGCTCACCGCACGCCAACAGGAAATTCTCGATTTCATCGGCGAGTTCCGCCGCGAACACGGCTGCTCACCGTCGATCCCGGAAATGCAACGCGCCTTCGGCATGAAGAGCCCCAATGGAATCGCGAGCCACCTGGCAGCGCTTGAGACGAAAGGCGCAATCCGGCGGGCCGATCGCGGCTCACGCCAAATCGAAGTTGCCGGCACTGGTCCTGTAGTCTCAATCCCCATCTATGGCGGAATTCCAGCAGGGCCGCCGCAGGATCTGGGGCAGGTGCGCAGCGAGGGGTGTATGCAGGTGGATCTTGAAACCCTCGGCTTTAAGCCGCAGCGTGGTTGTTATGCCCTGCGGGTTCGGGGAGACTCGATGAAGGATGCCGCAATTCTTGACGGCGACATTGTCGTGTTGCAGCCGACTCCAAACCCGAAAGCAGGGCAGATTGTAGCTGCCCTGATCGACGGAGAATCCACGCTCAAGCGCCTGGTGCTAGCCAAGGGGCGCTGGTATTTGAAGGCCGAGAATGCCTCGTACCCGGAATTGATACCGCGCTCGGATCTGGTAATCCAGGGCGCGGTTCAGATGGTGATTCGGCAGTTGAAGGGCTAGTTGCGGTAGGAGAGTTGCAGCGGGCGGGTGGGACGGGCTGGGCCCAGATCTTCCATCACGTCCCGGACTCGCTCACGATAACCGGGCACCGGGTTGTAGGTGGTCAGAATCTTGTCTAGCGGCTTGTTGCGGTAATAGTGAGAATTCGCCAGCCGTTCAGCAACGGTGTGAATGCTCTCTTTCACGCTCACAAAGCGGTGGTCGCCGTTGCTCCAGCCAAAAATGTTGTTGTTGTGAAAGGTCTTCCCGCCACTGCTTTCGACAAAGGCAATGCTTGGCAGCAAACGCCAGTCGAGATTGTGACGGTCCGCAGCGGCGACGAAATCGCGAGCCAACGGTTTTACGGGACATTGTTTTTCTTCGAAATACTTCTCGAGGCGCACAAGCCTGGGATCTTGTTTTCCAGCTGCCTCACTGCCCGTTGGGGCAGGAGAGGTGGCCACGAAGGGGCCAGCCATAATTCCAACAATAGCGAGCAGTCTGCTCGACGGTCCAAAATTCATGATTCGAAAATCACTCCTTGCGATGGTACTCCGGTCCACGGGGACCGATGTTGGCTTCGCTCGGGGGAGACGACGTGGCTCCACTCTAACGTGCCTTAGTGGGGGTATCAAGGGCCAAAGACGAATTGCTTGTCTTTGGCGCAGGAATGCGAGCGGGTCTCGCTCATAACTGTATTATAGCTATTTATGATGCCAAGTGTGGAGACCCTCCCTTTCCAGCCGCCTTTCGACTGGAAGGGCCTTCTAAGCTTCTTCCGACCTCGGGCCATCCCTGGGGTCGAGGCAATTGAAGGAGACGTGTTACGACGAAGTTTCAGATCCGGGTCGAGTTCGAGCTGTATCGAAATCAGAGCGGTCGAGGGCGAGCCCAGACTGGAGTTGAAAGTCTGGGGCCAGACAAGTTCAGAAATTCGCCCGCTCGCGGCCCGCGTCCTTGATCTCGACACCAACCCGAATGAGATCAAAGCCAAGCTGGGCGGGGATTTGACGGTAGGTCCGCTACTGGATTGCTGGCCTGGAATCCGCTTGCCCGGCGCGTGGGATGGCTTTGAGATGGGGGTGCGCGCGATCCTCGGCCAACAGGTTTCAGTGAAGGCAGCGCATACGCTGGCAGGCCGAATCGTGGCTCAATTTGGTCACCCTTACCTTAGCCCTTTCCCTAGTGTGACTAAGCTATTCCCCTTAGCCGAGGAGATGGCTCAGGTTCCAATCGAGGACTTGGCCGCTGTTGGCATTACCCGCAAACGGGCAGAGACGCTACACCATTTTGCGGAGTGGTCCAGCCTCAAGGCCGAAGATCGAGGACCGCTGCTCGACTTGCCAGGCATCGGCCCGTGGACAGAAAGCTACCTTCGGATGCGTGGCAACTCAGACCGAAACGCCTTCCCGGCCGGCGACCTGGGAATACAGAAGGCACTCGGGATTCAGGGATTAGGACCAGTGAAAGCAGCTCGGGAGGCAGAACGACTGAGTGCCGCCTGGGCACCGCTGCGGGCTTATGCGGTATTCCTGTTGTGGAGATCGTTGTCGCCCAGGGAGGACTCTTGATTTATTTGAGCTACATGGATTCGCCACTCGGAAAGATCACTCTCACTTCTGACGGTGAGGCATTGACCGGTCTGAGTTTTGAAGAAGAAAGACATCCGCGAGACCGAACCGGGGCGATCGAGACCCCAAACGCGATCCTCATCGATGCAGAGCGTCAACTACAGGAGTACTTTGGCAAATGGCGGAAGAGCTTCGATTTACCGCTAAGGCCAGCAGGAACAGAGTTCCAGAGGCAGGTTTGGAATCTGTTGGCCGAAATTCCGTTTGGAGAAACGATCTCCTATTTGGAGCTGGCAAAGCGCTTGGGGAATGAAAAGGCAGTCAGAGCAGTGGGGCTGGCCAACGGGAGGAATCCGATTTCGATCGTGATTCCGTGCCACCGAGTGATTGGAGCGAACGGGGATTTAACTGGCTATGGGGGAGGGCTGTGGAGAAAAGAGGTACTACTTCGGTTGGAGGGAGCAATACCAGAATTGCTGTATTAAAACGCAAGAAGACCAGGCACCCCGTTGGGGAGTGCCTGGTCTTGGCTTGCAAAAAGCTTACGCTTACTGACTGATGGTGCCGGATTCTTCTTGCGAGATGACAGCAACACTGGCAGCAATACCAGCGACGCTAGCGACAGTAATGCCGGCGATCATCGCGGTGGAGATGCCGGTAGCGGCTGCAGCCGTACCAGCTGCTGCACCGGTTGCGGCAGCAGCGGCAGTTCCAGTAGCGGCAGCAGTACCAGCCGCAGCACCAGTTGCAATTGCTACTGGGACACCAGCCGCACTACAGGTGGTGGTGGCAGCGGTATTGGGAGTTGCAAACTCTTTCACCATCAGCAATTTGTGATCATCGCCTGAGGCCTTTCCGAGTTGGCCAATCGCCTGGACACGCGCACCTAGATGCACTTCGGGGTTTCCACCCTGTAGCTCAGTTTTCTGGCAAGTCACTTCATCGGTCAGATAATAGTGACCCTTCTCGTTGGTTACCTTGCCGGTGATGCGGGTGTCTTGATCGCCGCCACTATTGCTAGCAGCAGCAAATGCCAGGGTCTGGCCAGGGCGCACCATGGCAATCAGAGTGCCATTGGATTTACGAACTTCGGTAGCTGTAGAGGCTGCCGTAACAATTACTTGTCTAGAATTGGGCCGCTGCACGGTGCCACCGCTGGCGCTCACCTTCAGTTCACCTGCGCTGATGCTGAGGCGGTTGCCGGCAG
>CANGVB010000217.1 GCA_947456995.1 Bryobacteraceae bacterium
ATTGAATCGCTTGTTGCGGGGCAACTGAATCAGGAAGTGCTGGCACAGACGACCGTGCGGGATCTGGTGATGTCGGACGGGTTTTCGATACCCCAATTTGTGTTTCGTATTTCGCGCAGCCGGGGTACAACGCAGCTGCTGTTTACGATGAGTGCGAGTTATCAGCCGAATGGGGTGACGATTCCGGAATACACGTCTACGCATGCGCTGGCTGTGGATAGTTTGACCGGGCGGGTGAGCTTTCCGACCGAGCTGCCGCTGAATACGCAGGTGCTGCGGATTTACTGGGCGGTTGTGGTTGCGTTGCCGGGATTGTTGAATGAGCGTGCCGATATCAAGGCGGTGGACCCGACTCCGTTTGGGCGTCTGTTGTTTACCCCGGAGGAGGTGCGTGGTTTTGCGACAACGATCTCGCGGGCAGTGCTGAATTATGCGAGCCCTACGTTTGCGCCGGTTGTGGATGCGAGCTGCGTGAAGGGGCCGTTTCAGGCTTGTGCGGCGCAGGATGCTTTGGAGAGCTTTGGTGAGGCTTTGTCGAGGAATGGGGCTGAGTATCTGGCCACTGGTGCGACTACGCCTGCGCGGATTATCGGCGGCAATCTGGCGAGCTGGGCCAGAGGGGGGGCGCTTGCGAATACGACAGTTGCGAATCTGATGACGGTGTTGAAGCCTTTGACACTGCTGTGGCCGACGCTTGAGCGCGATGCGGTGGTGGCAGCGGACCGGACAGCGATCACAAACTGGCTGCGGCCCTTTTATGGGACGGTGGCCGGATCGATTTCGCTGCCGGATTATCGTGGGCTGGAGGCAGCTTCGATTCGAATGATGGATTCGATTCAGCGCCGGGATGACGCGGGTTTTGCTTTGTCGGTGGAGCGGTACTTTATTGCTTTGCAGCAGATGCGTGCCGATGGGTCTATGCCGCTTGAGGCGCAGCGTGGGGCGTGTGCGTTGAACTACAGCAATCGTGCGGTGGCGAATCTGGTGACGATTGCCGAGTCTGCTGCGGCGCAAGGGTATGATCTTTATTCGCTGAAGGTGAACGGGCGGTCGCTTGATACCGCGATTGAATTCCTACTGGATGCTTATGACAATGGGGCACTGATTGCCCGCTACAACAATCCTTCGGCTGATTGTGAGTTGGGGAATGTGTCTTTGGATCGACGGGCGTTGGAGCTTTCTGGCTCGACGAGCTCTCCGGCGGCGTGGATCGAAATCTATCTGGCGCGCTTTCCCAACACAACATTGTCCAACCGGTTGAAATCGCGAGTTGGATTGACGGGATTTGCCCGGCGGCCGCTGAGCCATTTCTCTGCTGGTGCGAATACGACTTGTCTGTTTTTGACACCGCAGGAACTGAGCCCGATTCCTCTGCCGTTGCTGGATGCGTTTGTTGGGAATCAACAGAGTGGAGCTACACGCGCGGTGTTGCCTGAGCGGATTGGAGCCCGGGTGAGAACGGCTGCTGGTGTGCCTGTGCCGAATGTGCTGGTGCAGTTTGCAGTGAGTGATGGGACGGCTACGGTGGAGCCTGCTTCCGGATTGACGGATCCGTTTGGGGTTGCCTATGCGAGGTTGACGCTGGGTGCGCGGTCTGGCGTGGTGCGGGTTACGGCGGCTGCGGTGGGGGTGGCTCCGGTAGTGTTTACGGCTACGGCTCGTGGTGATGATCCTAAGCTGACGCCCGGCGGGATTGTGGGTGTTGGTGGCAGTGT
The DNA here is from genome assembly GCA_947456995.1 of Bryobacteraceae bacterium. GTDB lineage: Bacteria > Acidobacteriota > Terriglobia > Bryobacterales > Bryobacteraceae > Bryobacter. Next base: position 1,716 of record CANGVB010000217.1, read on the forward strand.
GCCGAGTGTGAGGAGTGCTGCGCCCGGGGCGATTTTGTCGCTGTATGGGGCAGACTTTGTTCCGGCCAGCGTGGGGCGGCGCGCAACCTTGAGGGATGGCCGATTGCCCACGATGCTGGAAGGCCTTTGTGTTTACTTTGGGACCACGCCGGCGTTTCTGCTGGACGCTTATCCGACGCAGTTGAATGTGATTGTGCCTGCACTGACGGGGGCTAGCGCTGAGGTTCGGGTTGCGAAGAATTGCGGGTCGCCGAATGAAGAGCGGACGGATCCGCAGACAGTTGCGGTGGCGGCTGCAGCGCCTGAGTTCTTTTTCTTTGACGCGACGGCGAGCGGTGTGAATCCTGTTGCGGCGGTGGATGCTGTGACACAGCAGTTCTTTGGGCCACTTACCTTGTTTGAAGGGAATGCCAAGCCTGCCAAGCCGGGTGATCTGGTTACGCTTTATCTGACAGGGCTTGGGGCGACGACGCCTTCGGTTGCGCCTGGGGCGATTGCTACGGGACAGTCGACGGTGAGGGGCAATCTGGAGTTGAGGCTGGCAGGGCAGGTGATTGCGCCGAGCAACATTTTGTATGCCGGATTCTCACCTGGTTCGTTGATTTATCAGATCAACTTTCGAGTGCCTGCGGGGCTTCCGGCGAGCAATCAGCCGATCTCGGTGACTGTGGATGGACAGACTAGTCCAGTGGGTGTATACCTAACCTTGTCGTTGCGTTGATATCCTTTTGGAGTTGTCCTCAACGATTTTTTCAGGAGCACTCTAATTATGTCTACACAATCCGGCGCCGAGTTCAAAGCAGAACTGCGCAATGGCAGCCCCAAGATGGGCCTCTTTTTGAATTCTGCTTCGCCGACAGTGGCCGAGCAGTTGGCGCATAGCGGTTATGACTGGTTGCTAGTCGATGCGCAGCATGGCCCGATGGGTTATGAGAAGCTGAGCGCGATGCTTTGTGCGATCGCCAGTGGCGGTGCGAAGTCGATGGTTCGCGTCGCTGGTTATGGCGACCGTCAGGGGATTCAGCAGGCGCTGGATCTTGGCGCAGATGGCGTGCTGGTGCCTTACATCAACACGGCAGAAGAAGCACGGCAGGCAGTGAGCTGCTGCCATTACCCGACGGCCGGGACACGCAGTGTCTACTTCCCGCAGCGTGCCACCAACAAGGCCGGGCTGCTTGGTTATGCAGGGGCGGCCAACAAGAATGTGATCGTGGCGCTGCAGGTTGAGACACATGACTGCATCAAGAACATGACTGAGATTGCGGCTGTTCCTGGTGTGGACATTCTCTTCCTGGGCCAGAACGATCTGTGCATGTCTATGTGCCTGTTTGAGACCTATGTGTTCCCCGAGATGTACACGAGCCCTGAGTTGCTTGCGGCAACTACGACGCTGATCGAAGAAGCCAAGAAGAACAATGTGATTCTCGGGTTGTTCCTGTTTGGGACTGCGCGCGTGGGCGAGTTCCTCGACAAGGGCTTTACGTTCATCTCGATTGGTAACGATCTGCATCACATCCTGACGCAGACGGGCGCGCATGTTGCGGCACTGGAAGGTATTGGAGCAGAGAAGGGCAAGCCCTGGTCTCGCCGCTCCACCAACTTGCTGTAATCTGTAACGATGACACCTGGAACGCCACTGCTGATAGCTACGCTCGCGGCAGTGGCGTTGCTGCTTTTTCTGATCCTTTATTTGCGGCTGCATGCTTTTCTGGCGCTGCTGATTTCGAGCTTTTCGCTTGGGCTGATGACGGGGATGTCGCCGGCGAAGTTGCTGAAATCGATTCAGGTGGGGTTTGGTGAGGCTTTGGGGTTTATTGCTGTTGTTGTTGCACTGGGGGCGATTATTGGGCGCTTTCTCGAGCATTCGGGCGGGGGCCGGCATCTTGCGGAGTGGTTGCTTGAGAAGTTTGGATCGAAGCTGACGCCCTGGGCTTTGTTGACGGCGGCGTTTCTGGTGGGGTTGCCGTTGTTCTTTGAGGTGGGCTTCATCATCATCGTGCCGCTGGCGTGGAGTCTGGCGCGGGAATCGAAGAAGAGCCTGCTGTATTACGGGTTGCCGATGGGATGTGCGTTGACTGTGGTGCATGCGATGGTGCCGCCGCATCCTGCGCCGGCCGCTGCTGCGCAGATGTTTCATGCGGATCTGGGTAAGACGATTTTGTGGGGGATTGCGATCTCGATTCCGATGGCGATTTCGGGTGGGATTGGCTATGGCTTGTGGATCGCGAAGCGGATGTTTATTCCGGTGCCTGAGATTGCGACCAAGGATGTGCGGGTGGAGAATCCCCCGAGTGTGCCGATGGTGTTGCTGCTCTTGTTGATGCCTGTGACGCGGATCTTTATCGCTACGTTTATGAACCTGGAGAATCCGAAGGCGGATAACTGGTTTACGCTCGTGGGGCATCCGTTTAGTGCGTTGTTGCTTACGACGCTGGTGACGCTGGTTTGTCTGGGGGCGCAGAGGGCGATGAGCAGGGCGCAGATCTCGTCGATGGCGAATGAGTCGCTTGCGCCGATTGGGGCGCTGCTTGCGATTATGGGCGGTGGCGGGGCGTTTAAGCAGGTGATTGTGGATTCGGGCGTAGGGCCGTATGCGGGCCAGCTGCTTGCTTCGTCGGCGATTCCGCCTATCTTGGTGGCTTACGTGGTGGCGACGGCGCTACGGGTGGCTCAGGGCTCTGCTACGGTGGCGATTATTACGGCGGCGGGGATTGTTGCGCCACTGGTGAAGGATATTCCGGGGCAATCGCCGGAGTTGCTGGTGTTGTCGCTGTGCGCGGGCGGGACGATTTTGTCGCATGTGAATGATGCGGGTTTTTGGTTGGTGAATCAGTATCTGGGGCTGACGGTGCCGGAGACGTTGCGGACCTGGACGGTGATGAAGGTGATTACGTCGGTGGTGGGGATTGCGATTATTCTGGTGGTGGACTGGTTGCGGTGAGATTGCATTGGCTGTGTCAGTGGGACTCTGTGCCTGTGGCAATCTGACTCAATGTAAACTGATGATTTGGAACCACTGATCAAGACGCGACTGCCGAAGCAGCGGGCGTGCAATGAAAAAAACGAAAAGGGCAAGATTTGTGCGGGTCACCTGAAGAGGTGGTTCACATTTGGTGGGGATATTGTGGATCGATTTGGGGCTGATGCGGAGCTTTACCGCTGTGAAAAATGCAAGGCGATTTATCTGCCAAACCCGGAAGAGACTCCACGGACGGCGACGCTGGCTTGGTAGTGGTTTGAAATCGTGCTAAATTAATGGATTCTTTGACTTTGCCGATAGACTGCGTAGCGCAGCTAAAGGCTGTGGTTCCGCAGGGCGCTTCTCATTAGATAGACCGCATCGGATTCGGGTGGGTGGGTTTTGCTAGATCCTCCTCCGATGCGGTCCGCCCTCGGTTACTACTGGGGCAACAATCGGTGCGCCTGCTGCAAATAGCGTAACGGTTCCCGCCATCTTGCTGGACAAAGGCCCGCGTCCTAATTCAACCCTTCATCCAACAGCTATCTGCATTGCCGGTACTCCGATTGTAGAGAAACCAAACTGTAGAGAACACAATATTGAAAGATCCGGGAAACGAAGACTTCGTTTCAAAGTTTTTGGCCTATGGCTCGTATATTGGTGAGCATCTTTAGGGCCATGTAAAAATCTCTTTACAATTGATTGAAGACATAAAAATCCCCTCTGGTGCAACCGCATAACGGATGAGTGAGCGGTTCGTAAATACTGATCCCGACTCCCGCAAGCACGCAAGTCTTTTTGGACCCGCTCGCTTTACCGCCTGCCAGTTGCATCAGAGGGCAGGTTTTAAAGGTACTCCATCAATTCACTAGCTAAGATAGCAAATCTAGGGCCACCGTTGCACAAAAAGATTCTATTGAAAACAATAGGCTTTGTGATGGCTTTGGTTGAGCGGCGCGGCAATCTGGACACGTCTGTGTAGCGCTGTGACACACTGATAGAACAATGCAGTGGCTTCTGATTCTGTTGGCCTGCGGAATGATGCTCGGGCAAACGGCGAGCGAAGAAAACTACAAAACCTACACAGAGGCACCGCGGCTGCTGCTGCGGCCGTCGCGATTGAGGCTGCTGACGCGGGAGCGGGAGCGTCAGACGATCCGCTACCAGCAATTCGATACGTACATCTCCAATGGAGTTGCGATGCCCGAGGCAGGCTTTGCGCTTGCGCTGGCCAGTCGAATTAGCAGCAACCCGGTGCATTGCAACAATGCCTACGCCTGGCTGGTGAAGAGCAAGCAGGGGGATTTGCGGCAGGAAGCAATTGTTTATGACTGGTGTGCGGGGTCGCTTGCCGAGGGGCAGACGAAAGCGTTGGGAGAGAAGCTGCAGAAGTCTGTGCCGGCGATTACGGATTTTCGCTCGTTGCGGGATCGGGCTTTTGTCGCACTCGCGATTGCGGATCTGGATGCTGCGCTGTCTGAGCGGGTGTTGCGGGAGACGGTGACGCATTGGCGGACAAAGGTGGCACCGGGGCTGAAGCAGGCGATGCCAGTGAAGCCCGATCAGTTGTATCCACTGCTCGAATTGCTGCATGTGGTGCGGGACAATCTGGAGATCGATTTAAGGCAGGATTCTCCGCAGTTCTTTATCGATCTGCCACTGACGCAGATGCTGGGCTACTATCCGGCAGCCTACCCAGGGCCGGACAATGAGTTTCGCGTGGCCTTCTTTACCGGTGATGGTGAGCCGGATCTGACGCTGGCGACGATGTTGCG
>CANGVB010000218.1 GCA_947456995.1 Bryobacteraceae bacterium
AGTAGATGTCGTAGAGCTTGTCGCCAAAGATCTGCTGCGGAGTCTCGATTCCGTTGGGGACGGCGTCGGTACCGAAGACGATGCGGTCTTGATACTTTTCGAAGAACTTGCGGGAGGCCCGCGGTTGCCGGCCGAGCTCGCCTACCCTGGCTGCGATGTCGACGTGGAGGTTGGGGTACTTGTCGAGTGCGGCGCCGACGTTGCCGAGGTCTTCAGCAAAGTTCCCGACGTGTAGAGCTACGAACTTTGTTTTGGGGTGGCGGGCGAAGACTCGGTTGCGGGCTGCGAGTAGCTCGTCGTTGGATGGGAAGTCTCTGCCGTGGAAGGACCAGTCCGGGTGATTGTTCAACTCTTCAAAGCGTTCATTGAAGCGATCGGTGGTGTTGAAGAAGGCAATCGGGTCTGAGACATGGATGGCTACAGGCAGGCCGAGGCGGCCGGCGGCGTCCCACATTGGGTCGAAGCGCGGGTCGTCTACCTTGAGAAGCTTGCCCTTCTCTCTGAGATAGAGGCCCAGCGTCTTTAAGACCTTCAGGCCGCGGGCGCCGTTCTGTTTGGCTTCTTCGAGCAGCGCTACCTGCTTCTTGTCGTAGCCGGGCTCGGTTGCCATAGCCCAGGCGGGTTCGGTCATCGTTAAGAAGCGGCCAGGATGGGCTTTGTCGAACTTGGCGACAGACTGCTTCAGGCCCTCCTGATAGCCTCCGGTGAGGTTGACGAGGGTGCGAATCTTCTTGCGATCCATGACGGGGAGGAGGTCTTTGGGCTCGCAGATGAACTTGCGATCTCCGGTGAGGGAGACGCCATTTTCTCCCTGTGCCGACCAGCTCAGATGCGCGTGGAAATCGATTACGGGGAAGGCAGGCCCGGCGAGCGTAGTCTCTTTCACCTTGAGCATGGACTTCGGTTCGAAGTCTTGAAGCGGCAGTTTCTGTTGGGCAAAAGCGGCGGTAGCGGAGGCAAGAAAGAGTCTTCGTTGCATAGTGAATTCCCTTAAGCGTAGCTCATCTATTTGGCCGCGCCTGTCTGCGGTAGACACTCGGGGCGACACCCAGAACTCGTTTGAATGCACGGCTGAAGGCGAATTCAGAATCGTAGCCAAGCCTGGTTGCAGCCTCAACGACGGAAGCTTTCTCTTCGACAAACATCTTTGCGGCCAGACGCATGCGCCAGGCCGTGAGATATCCCAATGGGGCTTCGCCAAAAGTCTCCGTAAAGCGCTTGGCAAAGACGGCTCGGGACAGCCCGGCAGCGTGCGCCAGAGTCTCTACCGTCCAGGCCCTGCCAGGATCGGAGTGCATCTGCTGCAGGGCAGAAGACAGGGCAGGATCGCTCAGGCCGGCCATCCAGCGATTCTGCGAACAGCCCTTGTTGCCCCAGGCTCGCAAGGTGTAGAGCAGCAGGGCGTCGAAAAGTGCCGGCAGTAGAGCTTCTCCGCCCGGGCCGGGCTTTTCGACCTCGGCCAGCAAGAGGTGGATGACTGCGCCGAGCGAAGGGTTGGCACGCAGTTCGTCTGCCCGAAAATGAACCACTTTGGGTAAGGACCGGATCAGCGGCAAAGGCCTTAATGCTCCGCTTTGATAGGCCCCGCAGACGAGCCCTCCGACAGCGTGGCTAGCGGGTTTCTGCATGCGGGCAAGCACCACCTGCAAGTCTTCTGTATGGCCATCGCGCGAGTGCACCAACTCGTGGGCTTCGCCGCCCGGTAAGAGCACATAGTCGCCATGCCCCAGGGGTATGGGCGCTTCCCCCTCACAGCGCAGCCAGCAGGTGCCCTCGCTCACCACATGGAACATGCAATCGCCTGATGCAGGGATCGCCACTCCCCAGGCGTCGGCAAAACGGCTTCGCGCGAGGAGCAGCCCTCGGGTTTCCACCACCCGCAGCCAATCGCTGAGTACGTCCATAAACTCAGAATACAAGACGATCAGGCATGTATTCAATACAAAATGACAGCATCCATCTTGGATATGTTGCCATCCTACCCAACATGAAGCAACGCATTCTAGTTTTAGGCTCTACCGGCAACGTCGGAAAGCCCCTTGTTCAAGCCTTGACCGATGCCGGGGAAACCGTGGTGGCAGCCTCTCGCAACTCCGCTGTAGCGCGCCTCGATTACAGTGACCCAAGCACCTTTGCTCCCGTCCTTGAGGGAGTAGATCGGGTTTTTATCGTTTCGCCTCCCGGACATTACGCCGCAGATCAACTTTTGGCCCCATTTCTGGAAGAAGCCTTCAAGCAACCCCGCAAATTTGTACTGCTTTCGGCCGACGGCGTTCAGTTCAACGATGAAGCTGCATTGCGCAAAGTGGAGCTGAAGCTCGAAGCTTCCGGGCATCGTTATGTCTTCTTGCGGCCCAACTGGTTTATGGATAACTTCCACACCTTCTGGCTGGCGCCGATTCAGGCTGCGGGCATCATTCCCGTGCCGGCTGGTGAAGCGAAAAGCGCGTTTATCGATGCACGTGACATTGCGGCTTCTGCCTTTGCCGCGCTGACAAGCGACCGCTTCGACAACCAGGCGTTTTCTCTGTCTGGGCCGGAAGCATTGACGTATAAGGAAGCCGCCGCCATTTTGTCGCGCCATGCCGGAAGAAAGATCGAATACCAGCACGTGGAAGATCAGGCATTCATTGCGTCGCTGATCCAAGCGGGCATGCCGAGGGATTATTCGGAATTCCTCACCAGTCTGTTTGGCTTCGTGCGTCAGGGCTATGCGAGCACGGTGACTGATTCGGTGAAGACTTTGACGGGCAAGGAGCCGATCAGCCTCGAAGAGTATGCAAGCCGGAACGCTGGTTTCTTCCTGCCCTAAACGGGCGCCTGAAAATCAAATCAGCAGATTCGTTCTGACACCGATATTCTGGTTGTAGAGAGAATCTGATGTTTGAAGTGATTGTGGAGCAGCAGTTTTCTGCTGCTCATTATTTGAAGGATTATCCCGGCAAGTGCGCGAATGTGCACGGGCATAACTATCGTGTGCAAATCACGGTGGAGGGAGAGACGCTGGATCACCTGGGGATGGTGATCGAGTTTGAGGTGATCAAGCAGGCAGTAAAGGAGTGGATCGACAAGTTTGACCACGGCTTTCTGAACGAGATTGCACCTTTTGACAAGATCAACCCAAGCGCAGAGAACCTGGCGAAGTTTTTCTACGATATCGTGGCAGCGGCTATTGCGGGGTCTGCGGCACGGGTCACTTATGTGAGGGTGTTTGAGACGGAGAAGTGTTCGGCGGCATACCGGCCTTAGCCGGGGTGAAAAGACAATGAGGCTGTAGCCGGGATGGCTACAGCCTCATTCGATTTTGGTAGGGTACTAGCGGCCGAAGTAAGCGGCGTTCTTGGGGGTAAACTCAGCCCATTTCTCTGGCAGATCATCGAGGGCGAAGATCGCTGAGACGGGGCAAACCGGCACACACGCACCACAATCGATGCACTCTACGGGGTCGATGTAGAGCATGGTTTCGGCTTCAAACTTTTCGGAGTCTTTCTTTGGATGGATGCAGTCCACCGGGCAGGCGTCCACACAAGCTGTATCTTTTGTCCCAATGCAGGGCTCTGCAATCACGTATGCCATTTCCTCATCAGATTAGCATGAGATGGCTATAAATGCTTTCTCAGGAAAGGCCAGACCAGCGAGCCGCGGAACTCGTGGCCGCCTTCGAATTCTTCAAAGACGAATTTGTCCTTTGCTCCCGTCTTTTCATAGACAAGGGCGGTGCGTTTGGCGGCGGCCCGGCTTTTGTCAATGGGCAGGCCCTTGTCATTGGTGCCGCCCTGAACCTGGAGCGGGCGGGGTGCGATGAGTGCGGCAACGTCGGGAGGCGACATGTCCATGAGACGGCCTTCGGTTTTGCCGTCTGTGATTGCGGGCTGATCGGAAAAGCTGCAACTGGCGACGACAACTCCGATGCGTGGCTCGAGAGCAGCAGCGTAGAGCGAGTAGTAGCCGCCGTAGGAGAGACCGATCATGGCGACGCGTTTCGGGTCGATTTCAGGGCGCTTGAGAAGTTCGTCCAGGGCTAGCGAGATTTTTTGGACCTCAACGGCGGCGAGGCTGGTGCCGACGGTACGGAATTTTTCGTCCAGTATCTTGCGAACTTCAGGCGGGATTACCGTGCCGTTGTCTCGATCCCGGAAGGGATACATGACGGTGAGGGGTGCATAGACGATGTAGCCTTCTGCGACGGCACCGCGGACCTGATCTTTGTAGTTGGTGCCGCCGTTGAAGGTAGCCATCTCCGGGGTGCCACCACCGCCGTGCTGCGAGATGACCAAGGGGGCGCGTTTGGCGATCGGCTTTTTGGGAACGATATAAAGCCCGTAAACTTCATCGCCATCGGTGAGTGGAAGGAAGCTGCGGTAGTAGTTGGCGATGGAGTCTTCGCCGGACTTTTCGAGGCGGAGCGGACCGGTGGCTTTGAGAGACTGAACCGGGTAGCCGATGCGGTGGCGGAGGAGTTTGCGATTGGCGTGCAGGTCTGTTTGCTGCCAGAGCTTTTCGCGCAGAGCCATCGTGTCGAGGAGCTTCTCCTCGTAAAGCTGTTGGGCAGAAAGCAGCAGAGTGAGAAGGGCACGCGTTACGATCATGAGACCCACTTTATATGAATACGGTAGTCTTCTTTTTCACTGGCGGAACGATTTCAATGAAGGTAGATCCGGTACTGGGTGGTGCGGTGCCGGCGCTTTCGGGTGAGGAGATTTTGGCTCATGATCCGGAGCTCTTTCGTCTGGCGAATCTGGAGGTGGTGAACTTTGGCAGGCTGGCCGGGCCGCAGGTGACACCTCAACATATGTGGGATCTGTCGGAACAGATACGTCTAGCGCTGGAGAGGCCGGAAGTATGCGGGGTGGTGGTTACGCACGGCACAGACACGCTCGAGGAAACAGCCTTCTTTCTCGACCTGCGGCACCACTCGCCGAAGCCTGTGGTGGTGATTGGAGCGATGCGGAATGCCTCTGAGCTCTCCTACGACGGCCCGGCCAATGTGCGGGCAGCTGTGAGGGTGGCAACGGACGAAGGATCTTGCGGACAAGGCGTGCTTGTGTTGCTCAACGAGACCATTCATGCGGCAGCACATGCCACCAAGATGGATACGCAAGCCATTGATACCTTTCAATCGCCTGTGTTTGGGCCTTTGGGTATTGTCGACAAAGACCGCGTTTACTTTGCGCGGATGCTGAAGTACCGGCAGACGATTGACACCTCTGCGCTTGAGTTGCGGGTGGATCTCTTTCAGATGTATGCGGGGGCGGATGGGCGCTTTATCGATGCTGCAAGAGAGCAGGGCGCGCGGGGGATTGTGATTGAAGGAACAGGGCGGGGGAATGTGCCTCCGATGACGTTGCCTGCGATTCAGAGGGCGATCGATGCGGGCTTACCGGTTTTGCTGGCGACGCGATGCGCACAGGGGCGGGTGCTGGATGCATATGCTTACGAAGGGTCTGGTAAGGATCTGCGGGATCGAGGCGTGATTTTTGCCGGAAGTCTGACTGGTGCCAAGGCGCGAATCCTGTTGATGCTGGCGCTGGGGATCACTAGTGATGTCAGGGAGTTGAAGAGTCTGATTGAGGCGGGTCAGTACTTTTAGCGGGCTCAAAGCCGCGGCAGTGGTAAACCGGAAGGCGGGGGTACTTTGGGAAGCTGGGATCGTCTTTGGCCCGGCCGCAGTGATAGAAGGTGCTGCCGCGATCGTTGACGATACGGCGGACGTACGCGCAGCTCCCACACAAACCGGGATTCATGTCCTTCTGTTATCATCGCCCCACGTGAGAAGTTATGCCGGTACAAAGTAATAAAAATCATGAACGCTGGGACCCCTGGTATCACTTTTTTCTTTCGCCGGTGATGCTTCTGAACGTTGTTTATTGGGGAATGAGGCTAGTGCGGGAGCCGGATTTGAACGTGGCCTGGGGATTTATCGTGAGTTGTGGGCTGGTGATTGCGGTGCTCAAGTTACGCCTCAATGCCTTGCGAGTACAGGACCGTTTGATCCGCCTGGAAGAGCAGATGCGCGTGAGAAGGCTTTTGGGTAATGAAGATGCCAGCTGGGTGGAATCGGTGACGGTAGAGCAATGGATTGGGCTGCGATTTGCCTCTGATGGAGAGGTGGTGGGATTGGCTCGCAGAGCTCTGCAGGAGAAGCTGGAGCAGAAAGAAATCAAGGAGGCAATCCGGGAATGGCGTCCGGACGAGTATCGCGTATGAAACAGATTTTCGTGGTTTTGATTTGTGGCTGGCTGGCCTCATGCGGAGGGAGTGCACCGGTAGAGGAAGCAAAGAAGCCCGCGTTGCCAGACCTGCCTCGCGCGATTGCAGAAGACGTGCGCTTTCCTTCACCCAACAGAAAGAGCATTGCGGTGGTAACGGCACCGATGCTTGGGCTGTCTTATCTCGGTGGCGGCAACCTGGCCGAGTATGAAAC
>CANGVB010000219.1 GCA_947456995.1 Bryobacteraceae bacterium
AGGGATAGGTTTGTGCTCACTATCCTCGACACAGCAGGGGGGAGCCAGAATGTTTCCAGTTCAATCCAAGTCCCAATCAGTTGACCGTGCGATTTAATCTTTAGCCTTCCACGATTTGCGGATTGGGCGGAGTGTAATTGTGATGCGAGGTGCCGAGGTATTTGTCGATAGCGCCGTGTGCGGCATAAATTATCGGTGTCAAAGCGATGGCGATACCGAATTTGTAGGTGTAGTTGGTGAAGGCCAAGTTCAGGAAGTTGGCGGTGGTGATTTTGCCCGGGATCCAGAAGCCGATGCCTAGAACGATGAAAGTGTCGATTAGCTGAGAAACAGCGGTGGAGCCAGTGGCGCGCAGCCAGAGCATTTTGCCAGCAGTGGCATCACGGAAGAGCCAAAAGACAGCGACGTCGACGAGTTGGCTCACTGCAAATGCAACGATACTGCCAACGATAATCCATTGGGACTGGCCAAGGACGGCATTGAAGGCTTCGTCCTTTACCGGCGATACGCTCGAGGCCGGGATACCCATCGAGATGAAAATGATCACAAAGGCGTAGAGGATCAGGCCGACCGTGATGGTGGTGAGACGCCTTACCCCGGACTTGCCGTAGTATTCGTTGATCAGATCTGTTGTGATGAAAACAACGGGCCAAGGGATAACGCCAAGACTCATGATGTAGCCACCGGCTTCAATGAGTTTGCCGCCGAGGATTTCGCCTAGAAGGGCGTTGGCCACGAAGAGGCCTGCGAGGATTAGGTATACAAGATCTTTACGGTTGTTCAAGTCCACTGTTTTTAGACGCCTTGCTATAGGATACTGGTGGAAGGTTTTTTTACATTATGTCAGGCCACTCCAAATGGCACACTATCAAACACAAGAAGGCGGCAATTGACGCCAAGCGCGGGAAAGTGTTCACCCGTCTGATCAAAGAAATTCTGATTGCAGCCCGCAATGGCGGCGATCCGGAGTCCAATGCGCGGTTGCGTACTGCGATTGTTGCGGCGAAGGCTGTTTCGATGCCTGCCGACAACATCAAGCGTGCGATCATGCGCGGTACCGGAGAGCTGGAAGGGTCGACGATCGAAGAAGTGACCTATGAAGGCTACGGGCCAGGTGGGGCTGCGATTATTGTGCAGTGCGCTACCGACAACCGTGTGCGTACAGTGAGCGACATTCGTCACATCTTCAGCAAGGCTGGCGGCAATATGGGCGAACCGAATTCGGTGGCCTGGATGTTTGATCGCAAGAGCCAGGTAGTGATCGAAGGCGACAAGACGAGCGAAGACCAGTTGATGGAAGTTGCGCTTGAAGCCGGGGCTGACGACGTGCAGAATCACGGCGACAGCTGGAGCGTTCTGAGCGAGCCAGATGCGCATGACGCAGTTGTTGCGGCGCTGGCGAAGGCGAATATTCCGACGCTGTCGGCTGAAGTGGGATTGATTCCGAAGAACACGATGGCGATTGACGGCAAGCACTCGGCCGGCATGATGCGGTTGCTTGAGAATCTCGAAGATTACGACGACACGCAGAACGTTTACACGAACTACGAGCCTGACGAGAGCGCCATTGCGGCGATGTCTTAGGACGCACATTGCGCATCCTGGGAATTGACTGCGGGACGGAAAGAACCGGCTACGGCATTATCGAAAGCGATGGCAAGCGACATGCGGCCATCGCTTTTGGTGTTTTAAAAACTAACGCACGAGAGCCGATGGCAGACCGGCTTTGTGTGATCGCTCGCGGGTTGCGCGAGGTGATCGCCGAGTATCAGCCGCAGGAAGCTGTGATCGAAGAAGTGTTTGTGGCTAAGAACACGCAGAGTTCGCTCAAGCTGGCGCAGGTGCGTGGAGTGGCGATGGTGATGGCACGCGAGGCACCGATGGATGTGTTTGAATTCAGCCCGCGTGAAATCAAGATGGCGGTGGTGGGTTATGGTAATGCCGAGAAGAGCCAGGTGCAGTTGATGGTGCGGGCGCTGTTGGGGCTGGAGAAGGCTCCGCCCGAGGACGCGGCAGATGCGCTTGCGGCAGCGATTTGTCGAGCGACAATGAGAAGAGTATGATTCGCTACGCCTGGTTGATCCTTTTGGTGTGGCCTCTTGCCGGGCAAGAAGGCACGATTTTTTATTCGAAGAGCTTTCCGAAATCGAAGCCCGAGTACATGGAGATCATCGTTGAGCCAACGGGCGAGGCGATCTATAAGGAAAGCGCCGAGGACGAACAGCCGGTGAAGTTCAAGCTGTTGCCGGATGAGGTGAAGACGGTGTGGGGGCTGGCAGCGAAGGTGGATTTCTTTAAGAAGACGCTTGAGAGTGGGTTGCCTGTAGCGCGGATGGGCGAGAAAACCTATCGCTATACGAATGGCGCGACCAAGAACGAAGTGAAGTTCAACTACTCGCAGGATCTGGACGCGCAGGCGCTGCAAGACTGGTTTGAGCGGATGACCGAGACCGTGAACCTCTACTTTGATTTGGAGCGGACAGCGAAGTTTGAACGGCTTGGGGTGGACCGAGCGCTCTTGCATCTTGAGGCGGCGTGGGACAAGAAACGTCTGGTGAGCTATGAAGTTTACTACCCGTTGCTGAACCGGATCATCAAGAACGATAGCTATCTGAATATGGCGCGAGACCGTGCTGCACGGATGAAGGCGATGTTTGAGGAGTCGAGGAAAAAGCCAGAATGAAGTTCAACCGTATTGTGTGGGTGGTGCTGGACAGTGTCGGGATTGGGGCGATGCCGGATTGGGCGGCCTACGGTGACCCTGAGGGGAGCGACACGCTGGGCAATATTGCGCGTCAGCGGCCGCTTCACTTGCCGAACCTGTGCAGCTTGGGGCTAGGAAACATTCGCGAATTTGTTGGGTTGCCTGCTGCGGAGGCTCCGCTGGCGAGCTACGGACGTTGTGCGCTCAAGAGCCCGGGCAAGGATACGACGACGGGGCACTGGGAGATGGTGGGGATTCTGCTGGAGAAGCCGTTCCCTTTGTTTGGACAAGGCTTTCCTGCGGATTTCATGGCCCGGTTTGAGGCGGAGATTGGACGCGGGACGCTGGGGAATGTAGCGGCCAGTGGTACGGAAATCATCGCGGAGTTGGGCGATGAACATGTGAGGAGCGGGGATCCGATTGTTTATACGAGCGCGGACAGCGTGTTTCAGATTGCGGCGCATGAAGATGTGATTTCGCTTTTTGAACTTTACAGAATGTGTGAGCTGGCGCGGAAGATGCTGAGTGGTCCGCTGGAGGTGGGGAGGGTGATTGCGCGGCCCTTTACGGGGTCGAGTGGGAACTATACGCGGACGGCCAATCGTAAGGACTACGCAGTTGCACCGCCCAAGATGCTGCTGGATGCGCTGGACCGGGCCGATGTGCCGGTACATAGTGTTGGGAAGATTTTCGACATCTTTCTGGGCCGGGGAATCCGGAGCTACGACAAGACGAAGAACAATGCGGAGGGGTTGGCGAAAACGATTGCTGCCCTAGGCGAGGTGGAGCGCGGGTTGATCTTCACGAATCTGGTGGACTTTGATTCGCTCTTCGGGCACCGCAACAATGTTGAGGGCTATGCCAAGGCGCTGGAGGAGACCGATGCGGCGCTACCCGGGCTGATGGCGGCATTGCAGCCAGATGATTTGCTGATCCTGACGGCGGATCATGGGTGCGACCCGACTACGGCGTCGACCGATCATAGCCGGGAGTATGTCCCGTTGCTAGCCTTTTCGCCGGGGCTTGGTGTTGGTAAAGGATTGGGGACACGGGAGAGCCTGGCAGACATCGGCAAGACGGTGGCGGAAAATTTTGGGGTTGAGTTGGCGACTGGCAAATCCTGGCTAAAAGATTTGTCAGCTTAAACTTTTTCCGTTTTTTTATTAACACTCTTCCTTCGCGAGCCGAAAAGCAAAAGAAGGACGGCGGTAGGCCGTTGTTCTCCAATGGCAAATATTCTCACGGTTGACGACTCCGCATCGATGCGGCAAATGATATCGATTTCGCTAGAGGGGGCCGGGCACATAGTGACCCAAGCCTGGAACGGCGAAGACGGTCTGATTGCTGCGCAAAAGCAGAAATTCGATCTCGTACTGACCGACGTAAACATGCCCAAAATGGACGGGCTTGAGTTGACGCGGCAACTGCGAAAACTAGACACCTACAAATTCACTCCGATTTTGATTTTGACGACCGAGGCCGGGGGCGACAAAAAGACCGAGGGGAAATCGGCGGGTGCCACTGGGTGGCTGGTAAAGCCATTTGATCCCGAGCAATTGTTACGAACCATCGGGAAAGTGTTGGGATAAGCAAAGCAGATGAAAATCGATGTGACTCGTTTTCACAAAGTGTATTTCGAAGAGAGCTTTGAAGGTCTTGAAAGCATGGAGGCAGGGCTGCTTGTACTCGCCAAAGGGGCGAGTGGAGACCCGGAGACCATCAATACGATTTTCAGGGCGGCACACTCGATCAAAGGTGGTGCCGGGAGCTTTGGGTTTGGCGATGTGATGGAGTTTACGCACTTGCTCGAGACTCTGCTCGATCAGATGAGAGCAGGAACCCGTGCCGCAAGCCGCGAGATCACGACCAGCCTTTTGGATGCCGTCGATGTGTTGCGGGAGATGTTAGAAGCAAAACGAGATGCGCAGCCCGTTGCATCGGAGCGTATTGCTGCAGCAGCACAAGTTTTGCAGAAGATTCTGGATTTGCCTTGCAGTCCAGCCCCAGCAGCAACAACCCTAGATGCGGTTGACCAATCGATTTGGAGAATCGATTTCCGGCCGCATCCGCACCTTCTCAAGACAGGCAATGAGCCGATCCGGATGTTTCGCGAGTTAGCCAGTCTTGGCCAGTTGCGAGTGGCAGCGAACATGAGCGGGGTTCGGCGGCTTGGAGAAATAGACCCGGAGGAATGCCGGTTGAGTTGGAATCTCACATTGGTAGGGATGATCGAGGAGAGGCAGATCCGGGAAGTCTTTGACTGGGTGGAGGGAGACTGCGATCTCGACATAGTGAAGGTTGCCTCAGTCGAACAAATGACACCAACTGCGACGGAGCCAGGGAGCCCCAATGCACCCATTCATCCGGTGCAGAGTGAGGCTCTAACCGTAGGCAAAGCCACCAATATCGGTGATGGTGGTTCCATTCGGGTGAGCACGGAAAAAGTCGACGCGATCATCAATCTGGTGGGCGAACTGGTGATTACACAATCGATGTTGAGTCAATTTGGGGAGCAATTCGACGTCAGCATGATTGAAAAACTGCGGGACGGATTGGGTTTGCTCGCGCGCAACACGAGAGAGCTGCAGGAGACAGTGCTTAAGATCCGCATGTTGCCGATCAGTTTTTGCTTCAACCGCTTCCCCAGGTTGGTGCATGATCTGAGTGCGAAATTGGGCAAGAAGATCCAGCTCAAAGTAGGGGGTGAGCAGACCGAGTTAGACAAGACGGTGCTGGAGAAGATCAACGAGCCTCTTTTGCATTTGATTCGTAATTCGCTTGACCACGGCATTGAAAGTCCGGAAGCAAGGCTTCTGGCAGGAAAACCAGAGGTAGGGACAGTACAGCTTCAGGCGTCACATCGTGGAGGCAATGTTGTTGTAGAAATCAGCGACGACGGAGCGGGCCTCAATTTAGCGAAAATTCTGGCTAAAGCGAAAGAACGCGGGCTTGTCGGACCCAACGAGAATCCAAGCAAAGAAAAAATTGAAGAGCTGATTTTCGCGCCTGGATTCTCAACCGCAGCGCAGTTGAGCGATGTTTCAGGCCGGGGCGTTGGCATGGATATCGTAAAGCGCAACATCAAGGAACTGGGCGGAAACATCGAGATCGAAAATCGGCCAGGTTTGGGGACGAAGTTTACGATCAAGCTGCCACTGACGCTGGCAATCCTGGATGGGCAAATTGTAAAGGTTGGCGATCAGGCCTTTGTTGTGCCGTTGGTATCCATCGTGGAATCGGTGCAGGTAAGGCGCGGGCAAACGAGCTTAATCAGTGGACAGGAAGAACTCTACCGGTTGCGTGACAAGTACATTCCTGTACTCCGGCTTTACGAGATATTCAACATCCCGCCCTCTGTGACCCAGCTGGAGCAAGGTCTCTTGATGGTGATCGAAGACAACGGCCAACAAGCTGGAGTATTTGTTGACGATCTGCTGGCCCAGCAGCAAGTGGTGATCAAGAGTATGGAGAGTAACTTCCAGAAGGTGGAGGGAATTTCCGGGGCCACAATTCTGGGAGATGGAACAGTCTCGATGATTCTGGACATTCCGGGAATTCTGAACCTATCAAGACAACGAAAGGTTGCGGCTTAATCCAAGGAGATCCAATCATGACAATGCCTGAAATACAACAAAGACCTACGGCCTCGCGGCAACTGGATGGAGTCGGCAACCAATATCTGACACTCCTCCTGGCCGGCGAAGAGTATG
>CANGVB010000220.1 GCA_947456995.1 Bryobacteraceae bacterium
CGACACCCTCGGCTTCCCGCCCGATATAGCCGCTCGCCTCCCCATAACCCTGCTCGGCCTGGGCTTCCTCTTCGCACTTCCAACTCTAGAGAGCGCCCTCATCCTCGGCACCTCCATTGGCTGGCTCGCCCTTTCGCAAGTAGCCGTAACAGACCTCCCCCTCACCGTCTGCTTCCACGCCTTCTTAATCCTGATCCTCCGCAACAAGCCCTGGCCCGCCGGCATCGCCCTCGGCCTCGCCGTCCTCGCCAAAGGCCTCGTGCCGCTAGTCCTCTGCATCCCCGTAGCATTCCTTTACCGCAAAGAATGGCGCCACTGGGCCGCTATGTTCGCCACCGCCCTCCCCTGGTACCTCGCCTGCTACGCCGTAAACGGCCAACGCTTCATCGACGAATTCATCATCCGCCACCACATCCAGCGCTTCCTCTCTCCAGAGCTCCAGCACGTCCAGCCCTTCTGGTTCTACATCCCCGTCCTCATCGGTCTTGCCATGCCCTGGGCCCCAGCCCTCCTCCGCCTCACCAAAATCGAAGACACGCAAAAGCCCTACCTCTACACCGTCCTCTGGGGCTTCCTCTTCCTCAGCGTCTCCCGCAACAAACTCCCCGCCTACGTGCTCCCGCTCCTCCCCTCGCTTGCGGTCCTCCTCGCAGGCAAACTCCTCCGCTGGCATTACGCCTTCGCCGCCGGTCTCCTCATCGCTCTGCCTACCGTCTCCCCCTGGCTCCCCACCGCCATCGATGAAGGCCTCAGCAAAGCCAACTTCAGCACCACCGCCTGGCCCTGGCTCCTGGCCGCACCAATAGCCGCCTGGGCCGCTTACCGTTATCAACAAAAAGCGGTGATAGTAGCAATCATCCTAGCCATCTGCACCCTCAAGCTAAACCTTTATCCAACCCTCGCCAACACCGTCTCCGCCAAAAACAGCAAGCTCACCTGCCTGCCAGAAGGCGGCTCCCGCGGCCTCCGCTACGGCCTCTCCTACTACCTCAATCGCGAAGTCGATTACTGCCTAGAGCCGCAGGAAAACCCCGCGCTTCTCGAGGGCCCGGACAAAGCTCCAGGTGATCAAAAAGTAAACCCCGGTAACAAAGCAAACCCACAATAGCGTTGAGTCCTTCGGCGCAAATTTGTGCACCACATCGCCCACCATCGAGTGGATCAGATACCCGGCCAGCGCGTTAGTCCCAAACGTCCGGAAGAACGTCGATTCAAAGCCCGGCTTGCGAATATCAGCCAGCCACAAAAACCCGCCATAAACCAACAGCGAGAACCCGGCGCTAAAGGTCTGATACGACAAACTCCCCGCCCGCTGCGTCATCGTCCAAAGATCCACCGGGTTCCAGGGCGGCCAAAACGGCGGCGCTTCCACACCGTGCACACAAGAGATCAGATAACCCAACACACTCAGCACAACACCCCAGCGCAACAACACAGGCAACGCCATCGCCGCCCCATACTTCTTCACCGCATCATAAGCAAGCGCCCCAGCCAGCGTCGGCACTGCCCAACTCAAGAATCCCAGCGGACCCCCATCAATCACCCTCACCCGCATCAGAAACTCAAACCAGAACCACCCGCTCAACGCCAGATGCAACAGCCCGCTCCCCACACCAAACAGGATCAAGTCCCGGCTCCGTCTGCGCATCACCGGCAGAATCCAGAGACAAGTCACACCGATGTGAGTCAATGCCTGAAACGGGCTGCGCAAAAAGCTCTTCTCAATAAATCCCCACCACCCCAACTCAGTCAGCGACGTCCACGTCTTGTAATTCCCATCCAGACCATAAACCACAAACCCCAGCAACACCAGCCCCAGCCCACGCTTTACCATGGCCCCGGTTTCCGCCCCCTTCAACATCCCCAGCCGCATCGCAAACCCCACCGCAAAAAAGAAATGCGGCATGATCGTATCGGCATAAGAATTGTAAGTGTTGTGGTGTTTGAATACGTCATGCACAACCTGAAATCCGCCAATAAAATTGACGAGAAACATGCCCACAACCGTATAGCCACGAAACTGGTCGAGCGACAGAATTCGAGCGCGGGAATCAATAGCAGCAGTCTTCATAAGTTCTAACGGACAAACACCAATCGTACGCCAGTAGTGATCACTAGATCATTCGTCTTGCGTCCCGGCAACGGATTCGACAAATACCGGTTACTCGCCGTCACCTGATAACTCAGCCACTTCTTGATCGCCGCCGCAAATGCCACATCCCCATTCAAACGATAGTTGCCCGATGTGGTCACGTTGTTATAGAAAACAATCTTCTCGCTAAACGTAAACATCCCCGCAAACCGGTGTGTCAATTCATTGCCAGCCAGAACTTCACCCGAAGTCCGGTTCAACCCACTGTTAAAAAACTCTCGATTGAGCGACCCCCCGCCAAACAAGTCCCAGGTCGTTTTCTTCGTCTTGAACCAGTGATAGCCCAACCCGCCTGCCGGAACAAACCGCAAATCCAGCCGCTGAAACTCATCAAATTCCAAATCGGTAGAACCAAACGAATACATTTTCGGCGTAATGTTCAGGTCATACTTCAAGCCACCACGAATCGAATTCGCCGCCAGCACCGAAAGCCCATTGTTTTGGTTCTTCGAATAGAGCGATTGAAAGAAGACATTGATCGAATCGCGCGAAGTCGTCCGCAACACCTTCGCTGCCGAAGAAATCGTATTCGTCTGAGCATTACCCCGTGCCTGCGCATAGCCCAAATCCACCGCCCCAGTCCAAAGGTCTACCAGCCGCGGATTCTTCGCACGCTCTACATCCCGCAGATAAGCCTCCTGATCCGCCTTGTTCCGAAACAGCGTCATATCCGCCTCGCGAGCACTCACCGTCCCAATCGTCTCGCTCGATACTTCAACCTTCTCCCCAGCCAGCTTCAGCCGCCCCACCAAATTCTGCCCATCCTTCAGAGAAACATTTACCGCATCGGTAGTCTCAACCGAAACAACAGACTCGCGCTTGATTTTCACATCCCCGGCATACTCGGTCGTAATCGTCAATTCCTTCGAATCAAAACGCGTCACCGTCCCCGTCAACCGGTCCCCGTTTTTCAACTTCACTTCATCCCCAAACCCAGGCCAACAGGCCAAACTCACCAACAGCAAAAAAACACGCATGACTTCAATGTTCCCATGCACCCCGGCAAAACTTCTCAAAAAAAACTTTGACCCAAAACCACAACAGGATCCGCTACACAAGATAGACGCAACTATTTGGGTAACGGCCCGCACTCTGCTGCAAGCTCACCATGCGGGCCGTCTTTTTTACCCCTTGGTCTTGAACCTGTAGAGATGCTGTGTCGACACCGGCACCCCCAGCAACTTCAAATACAAAAACAACTGATGCGCGTGATGATTCACATGCTTCCAGTTCCCAAGCAACGTCTCAAGAAACGGCTCTCCCTGAGGCGAAAAATAAGTCACCATCAGCCTCGACAAATCCACATCCGTAGTCAAAGCAAACCCCTCTGCGATATGCCCACGGCATGCTGCAATCAACACGAGCGGCGCTTCCTCACCTGCCATCACCCTTACCTTAAGAGCCTCAAAGTGCGGCAACCGATCCCCATGCAACCGCACGAAGCAGGCACACAAACCCGCACAAGATTCCACCAAATGCCCCGCCAGGCGATCCACACTAAAAGCAGCCTCACCCGAAGCCGAAGGCCAATCCGGCCCCCACTCACCCTTCCCCTCCGGCACCATCCTGAGCATCTCTTCAATCAGCACCAGGTCCTCGTCCACCTTACGAGCCAGCACATCAACAATCGGATTTACCATGCCCCTCAGCTTAGCCTTATGCTGTTACACTTTCTTCTCCACCCCTTTGGTCAACTCTAAGAACATATTCGGCCACCCCCGCGGCCTCTTCTATCTCGCCTTCACAGAAGCCTGGGAGCGCTTCTCCTACTACGGCATGAGCGCCCTCCTCATGCTCTTCATGGTCAACCACCTCCTCCTCCCGGCTAACTCCCCCAACATCGCCGGCTTCCCCGCCTTCCGCGCCGCAATCGAATCCCTCACCGGCCCCCTCTCCACCCAAGCCCTCGCCTCCCGCATCTTCGGTCTCTACGGCGGCCTCGTCTACTTCACCCCCGTCCTCGGCGGCCTCATCGCAGACCGCTGGCTCGGCCACCGCAACGCCGTCATCCTCGGTGCCATCCTCATGTCCATCGGCCACCTCGCCATGGCCTTCGAGCAATCCTTCCTCCTCGCCCTCCTCTGCCTCGTCCTCGGCTCCGGCTTCCTCAAAGGCAACATCACCGCTCAGGTCGGTGCCCTCTACCCGCCAGGAGACAAACTCCTCAGCTCCAAAGGCTTCACCATCTTCTCGGCCTCCATCCAGGTCGGCGCCTTCACCGGCTCTTTCACCTGCGGTCTCATCGCGAACTACTACGGCTGGCACACCGCCTTCTCCGTAGCCGGAGTCTTCATGCTCTGCGGCCTCGCCACTTACCTCTCCGGCTACAAACATCTCCCCGCCCGCATCAAGCCCCAACAAGAACAAGCGAACAAACAAAACCACACCACCACCCTCCTCCTCCTCGTCGCCGTCTTGATGATCTCCATCTTCCACACCCTCTGCTACTTCCAGTCCCTCAACATCTTCCCCATCTGGCTCCAGCAACACGTCGAGCTCAACATAGGCTCCTTCAAGATCCCCATCCCCTGGTTCCTCTCCACAGAAACCCTCTCCTCGATCACCGCCGCCCCGCTCCTGTTGATGCTCTGGCGCTGGCAAGCCAAACGCAACGCTGAACCAACAGACTTCAACAAGTTCACCATCGCCGCCACTATGGCAGCCTGCAGCTACCTCCTCCTCGCCGCCGTCTCCTACCTGCACGGCGACCAGAAAATCCATCCCATCTGGCCCTTCTTCTTCACCGTCGGCATCGGCTGCTCCTACGTCTACAACTGGCCCACCGTCCTCGCCCTCGTCTCCCGCGTCGCCCCGGCCAGCCTCAACTCCACCCTGATGGGCATCGCCTTCCTCACCCTCTTCGTCTCCAGCAACGTCATCGGCTGGCTCGCGGGCTTCTACGAGAAAATGTCCCCCACCGCCTTCTGGCTCCTCCACGCCGGCATCGGTTTCTTCGGCGCAATCACCGTCCTCACCTTCGGCCCCTGGCTCTCACGCCAACCCGCCCTCAAATCAAGGGATCAATAAACCCGCTAGCGCCACCTTTTCTCCAATATGGAATGCAATCCCGGGCCCACCCTTGGGCAGCCCATTGCTAGCCTTAGTCCACCCGCGCCCTCCATCCGCAGAATAGAAAACCCCATCCGCCGCCCCGGCCAACGCATAGCGCGTCCCGGCCGCCAGCTTCCAAACCGGTGCCTGCATGGGCTCAACTCGCGATGCACTCCAACGCGCGCCACCATCATCACTCCACAGCAACCCTCCAGGGTTG
The DNA here is from genome assembly GCA_947456995.1 of Bryobacteraceae bacterium. Lineage (GTDB taxonomy): Bacteria > Acidobacteriota > Terriglobia > Bryobacterales > Bryobacteraceae > Bryobacter. The sequence continues at coordinate 5,424 of CANGVB010000220.1, forward strand.
TGCCCCGCAATCAACGTCCCACCCATCACCGCCAGTTCCAGCGGCACAACTCCATCCACCTTCGTCCAACCCCTCTCCACTTCGTTCCAGCCATACAACCCCTTGGCGTACAACGCAGCAAACACTCGCCCCTTGCGCTCAGCCAAAGCAAAAATCTGGCCCCCAGCCGGCAATCCCTCACTCATCGCAACCCACTTCTCTCCGCCATCCACACTTGCCAGCACTCCACCAGAATCCATTCCCGCCAGCATCTTCCCGTCCTGTTGCAACAGCGATCGAACGTATCTTCCCGCAAGCCCCTTCTGCCCCTTCCACGTCAACCCTTGGTCATCAGACACCAGCAGTCCATTCCGGTCCGTACCCGCAAACATCCGCTTCCCCATCACCGCCATACTCACCACCCGCCCACCCTTGGCCAGCCTCCACCGCAGCCCCTGATCCACCGACACATAGATACCAGCATCCGTACCCGCCAAAATCGTATTCCCCAATTCCGCAAACACATTCACCCGCGTATCACCAGAAAATCCCGCATCAGACCGTACCCAACTCTTGCCCCCATCCAAACTCCGATAGATGCCATGCTTGCCCGTCGCCGCACCCAGCCCACTCATCAAGGCCAAAATCGCGAGGCCAATCAAGTACTTTTGCAACATTCCTCAATTCTAGAAGCCTTCGTGATACAACAAATCAAACCGCCAGATTCATGCTCAGCACGCGCTACATCCTACTGCTAGCCACCACCCTGGCCGCCCAACCCCCACTCCTTACAAAATCCTGCCAGGGCTGTCACGACTTCTCCACCCCCCTCCCAACAGACCGCCTCATCCGCATCCACGACCGCATCGCCAATCACGAAATGCCCCCCAAAGGCACACCCCTTCCCAACCGCAACCAACTCCTAAGCCAAGTCGCAAAAGCCATCGCGCAACAGGAGCCCCCACGCATCCCCCTCCGCCGCCTCACCCGCGACGAATACGAACAAA
>CANGVB010000221.1 GCA_947456995.1 Bryobacteraceae bacterium
AGTTCTACAAACCAGTGTTCTGTCAGGCTGAGCGGCACTTCGACCTCAAGCCAGTCGTCGGTGCGGGCATTTGTTTTGGATTCACCTGCATCGAGATAGCGCAATAGCCTGGATGGGCTGCGTAGCTTGATGCCCTTGTCGGTCTCTACCAGCTCGAGGCCAAAAGGCATTTGCCCAAAGGTGCCGCTTTTCACGCCGCTTTGTACTTCGCCCATAAAGTCAACCGGCGGTGAAGAGATCGCTGCAACACCGGAGGCTTCTGCCAGTTCGAGAATCGGCAGATAGCGCTCCCCCAGTTCTTCTGTGGGATCGATTACCAGCACATGCTTGCTGTCGGGGTGAGCAGATTGCCAGTCAGGCGCGTCAACGAGTTCAAAATCGACAGCCTCGTTTTCGAAAACCAGCGTCGCCCCATTGAGCAGAGGCATCCAGAAGCCAAGCGTCAAGCTAGCCGGCCGATTCAGGTTGACACGGTTGTGGATGGCAACTCCCGGCTTCCACCAGAGAACCCGGCGGGCAGCCCATGCCGCGCTCCAGATGCCCCGGTGGGATAAAACGGCTGCTCCGCGCGGGGAGCTCACAATAGCTGCAGCGCTATCTTTGCGCATGGAGAAGGTACAGACCTGCCGCCAGGCAAAGTTTGGGAAAAACGTCAGGTAACTTGCAGGCATTGATGGCGCTTTAGTCTCGAATTTCTCAAGCGCCCGCCCGATAAAGACCATGCTGTCGGCCTTTGAGACGTCATGGGAATCGATCCAGCTTTGGGATGTGATCAGTGTTCCCAGCCCGTGACTGGTGATGAATTGATCCAGCTCTGAGCCTTTCAAATCGGGAATGTCCATCGCCACATGGCCCGCCAGGACTGTTGCAACATGAGCAATTGTCTTTTCGATGCCATCAGGCAGAAAGATTCCGATTCGCGCTTTGCGGCGCAGACGGCGGTTGATGTGTCTGGCAAAAAGCAGGGATTTTGAGGCGAGGTCTCCATAACTGATGCTCTGGCCATTGGCACGAACCGCAATCAGTTTGGCGTTTTTCCTGGCCGCTTCGAGGAATGCCACCGGAAGCAGGGGGGCGTGATGGGCGTCGCGGAAAGCGGCATTCACCTCAAGGCTTTTGACGACTCGCCAGAGGTCTCTTGCGCTGATGGTTGGCGGCTGAGGCTTTCCGAATTCAATCTCAAGCGGCCGGAAGAAGCGGCCGATACGCACGGTGACCTTGCTTTCGCTGAAGCTGAGCAGGTTGGTCCAGAGTCCGTTCATATAGGCAGGAATGATCGGGATCTGGGTGCCGGAGACAATCCGGGTGAAGCCCTTCTGGAAGGGTTGTAGGTGGCCGCTGCGGGTAATGCCGCCTTCAGGGAAAATCCCAGCAAAATGGCCTTCTTCGATCACCGTGCGCGCCTTTCGGAGGCTTTCAATCGCTTCGCGGCGAGCGCCTTGTGAAATCGAAATCGAGCGGAAGAGGTTCAGGCCAAACGCAACTACCGGGTTCTTGAAGTAGGCGTCAAAGGCAAGGAAGCGCACCATACGTTGAGTCATGGCACCAAGCAGCCAGCCATCGATCATGGTGACGTGGTTGGAAAGCAGCATGCCGGGGCCGTCTGCCGCATAATTTTCAGACCCGTAAACCTTGAATCGATGCAGGGTCCGGAGAGGGAAATAAACCATGAGCCGCAGTACAAAGCGCCACATCTCCAGAGTCAGAACAAAGAGCACAGCCATGGTGGCGATGGACGCCGGGGCGGGGATGTGGAAACCCGCCCAGAGTCCAAGCCAGCAGACGACAGAGCGCAACGCAAAAGAGCCTTTCACGTTGTGTGTGATTTGCGCAGCGCAAGGGATCACCCAACCGAAGCCAGCGGCCGCTATCCAGGGGTTCCAAATCGCAATTCCAAGCAGGGCGACAAAGGCCCCTGGAATCAGGAGCCCCGGCTCGCCACGACGGAAGGCCATTGCCAGCGGAATCGTGGCCGTTGTGAGCGCGATCAGGCAGCAGGCGAAGAGGGTGGATTGGTCGAGAGTCTTTCCAAATGAGGTTAGCGTGATACCAAGGACAGCCCAGCCGAACAAATTACGAAGAGCGGGGCCAGTCCATTCGTTTTCATGGAGCTTGGGAAGCAACGCAGCGGTAGATCGTTCTGCCAATAACATTGAGCCGAAGCTCAGAACCAGGAAAATGGTAGCCGTAATAATTGGATCAAAAGGAATCAGTTGAAGCTGAGGCTTGAGAAAGACACCGACGGCTAAAGCGAAAAAGATGGCGATCTCGCGGTAGGCCAGAATTCGCGCTACCTCGGAACCATCAGCGCGCTGTCGCCAGCCAATTCTCCTGCCTGCGAGCGGAAAGAGTGCGATCGGCGAAAGGGCCGAAGAGCTCCCAAATGCCAGAACGGCAAAGACTTTTTCAAAAAATTCGAGAATGATCTGCTGACGAGGGCCTTGCATGCGGTTAACCTGAAAAGTGTAGCAGTCCAGCCGCACCCCGAGGTCTTTTGAGTATGCGTCCCCTCACCGTTTTGTGTATAGCCAGTTACGAAAAAGGCTATGAATTTTTGCGCGAAGCCAAGCGTCAGGGCTGCCGCGTGCTGCTTTTGACCTCCCACAGCCTGAAGGAATGTGCGAAGTGGCCGATGGAGTCTATCGATGAGATCTACTACATGCCGGACGACAAAAAGCAGTGGGACAGGCAGCAAACCATCAACGCCGTCAGCTATCTTTCCCGCTCCGAAGCGCTCGACCGGATTGTTCCTCTCGATGATTTTGATCTGGAGATGGCGGCGGCTCTGAGAGAACATCTAAGAATTCCGGGCATGGGCGAGACCACCACCCGCTACTTCCGCGACAAGCTGGCGATGCGTCGGCAGGCTGCCGACAAGGGGCTGAACATCCCAGATTTTGAGCATGTTCTGAACCATGACAAGGTGAACGCGTTTCTTGACCGCGTGCCGGCACCCTGGGTTTTGAAGCCCCGATTTATGGCTGGCGCGATCGGGATCAAGAAGGTTTACACAAAGGACGAGTTCTGGCGGATTGTCGATGGGCTCGGCGACGACCAATCCAATTACCTGGTAGAGCGCTACATCCCCGGGCATATCTTTCACGTCGACTCGGTAGTGAGCGAGAGGGAAATTCTATTTGCTGTCGCGAGCCGCTACGGCCGCCCTCCGATGGACGTGAGCCACGAGGGCGGGGTTTTTGCCACACGACTGCTGGAGCATGGAACGCCGCTTGAGAAGAGTCTGCTTGAGAAGAATGCGCTGGTTCTGAGTGCGATGGGCCTGCTGCGCGGAGTTTCGCATACCGAATACATCCAGGGCCGTGAGGATGGCAAGATCTACTTTCTTGAGACTTCAGCCAGGGTTGGAGGAGCGCACATCGCCGATCTGATTGCAGCTTCGACTGGGATCAATATGTGGGCCGAATGGGCCAAGATCGAAGTGGATGGCGGAGCAGGCAACTACACACTCGGCGAAGTCAAGAATAACTATGGTGGGTTGTTGGTTAGCCTTGCGCGGCAGGAAAAGCCGGACACCTCTGGCTATAACGACCCTGAGCTGGTGTGGCGTATGGAGAAGAAGCACCATGTTGGATTTGTTGTTTCGAGCCCGAGCTATGAACGTGTGCAATACCTCATGGACCAGTATCTGGAGCGTGTGCGGGAAGATTTTCTGGCTGTGGCTCCTCCTCGCGAAAAGCCAACCGAGTAGCGCGGCTACTTACCATCGCGATGTAGCCCCGATTCTCGAGCGGCATTGCGTGAAGTGTCATCAGGCTGGGGAGGTTGGGCCTTTTCCTCTAGACAGTTTTGAGGCCGTGAAGAAGCATGCGCGGCAAGTGGCGCTGGCGGCTTCGACTCGGTTTATGCCGCCTTGGAAGCCGGTTGCGCCCGGGGTTGCCTTTCACCGGGATCGCCGTTTGAGCGCGGTTGAGATTGCGACGCTGCAAGCTTGGGTGAAGGAAGGGGCACTAGCTGGGGTTGCCGCAGTTGCCAAGCCTAAAGTAGTTGTGCCGAAGCCCGAAGCGGATCAGGTTTGGAAGATGAAAGGCGGCTATGCGCTTGCCGCCGATGGGGACGATCAGTACCGGTGCTTTGCGGTTCCTACAGGCAACGATGCAGTGCGGTTTGTGGATGGTTTTGAGTTCCTGCCGGGGAACCGGCGGGTTGTTCATCATGCGTTGCTCTTCTTCGATTTGAGCGGGACAGGGAGAAAGCTCGATGCGGGCTCGGGTTATCCGTGTTTTGGGAGCCCTGGATTTTTGCCTTCGTCGAGTTTGGGTGGCTGGAGCCCCGGGAATGGGAGATTGCAGATGCCGCCAGGAACGGCGGTGCGTGTGCCGCCTGGGGCCGATATCGTTTTTCAGATTCACTATCATCCGACGGGCAAGCCTGAGACCGACCAGAGTGGTGTGGCTGTCTACTTTGCCAAAGAGCCACCGAAGAAGAAGTTGCTTGATATTCCTTTGACGTCGAAGGCGATTGATATCCCGGCGGGACAAGCCAGTTTCAAGGTCTATGATTCGTTTGAATTGCCTGTCGATGTCACGCTTTGGCAGATCATCCCGCATGCTCATTTTGTGGCGCGCAAGGTGCAGGCCTGGGTGACTTTGCCGACTGGTTTGCGCAAGACGGTGCTGACGATTACGGACTGGGATTTCAACTGGCAGGACATTTACCAGTTGAAGACGCCGCTGGCGATGAAGGCGGGAACGATTCTCGAGATGGAGATTGAGTACGATAACTCGGCGAAGAATCCCCGGAATCCGAACCGGCCGCCGAAGCGGGTGCTTTGGGGGCCTGGCACTGCCGATGAGATGGCTGGGGTGCACTGGAATATCACTGTCGATGATGAGAAGCGTGATCTTGAGGATCTTACCCATTCGCTTTGGGGCAAGATGATGCGGATGATTCGGCAACGCTAACATAGGCTGAATGATTTCATCTGTCAGGCAAATAGCGATCGCTGTTTTGCAAGCGTTTGCCTGGGCAAATTTTGCGGCATTTTTATTGTTGGGGCAAACGCGAGGGAGCTCCATTACCGGGCTTGTGCTTGATGGATCTGGCGCCTCCTTAAGCGGGGCGACGGTGATCATTGAGGGTTTAAATCAAGGCTCCCGTCGAGAACTTCGCAGCAATGAATCTGGGATGTACCTCGCTGGAGGCCTTGATCTCGGCCTGTACCGGATCAAGATCATCGCGGCTGGGTTTCAGGAAGCGGTTGTCGAGAATGTGGCCTTGAATGCGGAGCGCGAAGTTCGGCTGGATCACCGGCTGCAAGTTGCGGGACTAAGTGAAACAGCAACAGTGACCGCGACCACACGCACGGTGGATGCTTCTTTGTCGGGACTTACCAATCTGATCGCCGGGGAGACGATACGCGAACAACCTCTCAATGGCCGGGACTATCTGCAGTTGGCGGCGTTGCAGCCGGGAGTGAGCTTTGCACGGTCTAAGAGCCGGAGTGTCAACACGGGTTTTGGTGCGCAGCTTTCGATTTCAGGATCTCGACCTGTGCAGAATAACTTCCGGCTGGACGGGATCAGCGTAAGCGACAACACAGGATCATCGACGGGCAGCGCCAACGGGCTGAATTTGGGCACTGATGCCCTGCGTGAATTCTCGGTGCTGACCAATGGGTTTAGTGTTGAGTACGGAAGGGCCGCTGGGGGCGTTGTGAATGCCGTAACGCAAGGCGGCCAAAATGATTTGCATGGGTCCGTTGGCTACTTTCATCGCAACGATAATCTGGATGCGCGGAATTATTTCGATCCGGGGCAGCAGCCGGAATTTCGAAGGCATCAATATGCGGGGACCATAGGTGGGGCTTTGAAGCGGAACCGAACTTTCTATTTCGGTGGCTTTGAAGGGTTGCTACAACTACGCGGAAATACGACTACCAATACGACCTTGAGTGATCGGGCAAGGCAGGGTGTTGTGGGTGGAGAGGCGGTACGGATTGATGCCGATGTGGCGCGGATTCTGAGATTTTTCCCTTCGCCAAATCTAGGCACATCGGGAGACACAGGCCAATTCGCATTTACCAATCCGACTGATTCGCAAGAAAACTTCTACACCTCGCGACTTGACCACCGCTTCTCTGACCGGCATTCGTTGTTTGCCCGTTACACGCTGAATATTGGTGAGCGAGCGGACCTGACCACCTTTGCTCTTGGCCGGGCGCGGTTTGAAACCCGCCACCAATCTGCAGTGGTGGAGCATTCGAGCGTTCTGTCTCCAGCGGTGGTGAACTCGGCTCGAGTGGGGATGAGCCGTACAGTGAGTGTTAGCAATCTGGTTGAGCCAATAGACCGGGCGATCGACAACCCGGATTTTGTATTTGTGCCAGGGGCCAGGGCCATGGGCAGGATCGATGTTGTGGGGCTATCTTTGTTTCCGGGTGGAAGTGGC
>CANGVB010000222.1 GCA_947456995.1 Bryobacteraceae bacterium
CGCTGGTGCTGGGCGTGAGCGTGACTTCGAGCGAAGCGGCTGCGGCCCCGACAACCTGGGAGCCGAGCGTGTACCTGGGCTTTGAGGCCAACGGCACTGTTGTGATCATGGCGCATCGCAGCGAAATGGGCACCAGCAGCAGAACGACGCTGCCGATGATGCTGGCCGATGAGTTGGAAGCTGACTGGAAGAAAGTGCGTGTCGAACAGGCACTTGGCAACGAGAAGTATGGCTCGCAGAACACCGACGGATCTTGCTCGGTGCGCGACTTTGGTGCAGCGATGCACAAGGCAGGCGCGACAGCCCGTACGATGTTTGAACGTGCGGCGGCCCAGAAGTGGGGTTGCCAGCCGGGTGATGTTGCTGCCTCGCAAAGCAAGGTTGTGAATGGAAAGACGAAGCAGACGCTGACCTACGCCGAACTGCTGCCTGTTGCGATGAAGATGGAAGTGCCCAAAGAGCACGAACTTCGCTACAAGACGCCTGACCAGTACAAGCTGATTGGCAAGAAGGTGCCGATGCTCGACGATCACGATATCGTCTTGGGCAAGGCAGTCTATGGCATGGACGCAAAGATGCCCGGCATGCTGTACGCGATGGTGGAGCGGCCGCCTGTGTATGGCAGCAAAGTAAAGAGCTTTGACAATGCCGCGGCATTGCAGGTGAAGGGTGTTACGCAGACGGTTGAGTTGCCGATGTTCAAGGCACCGCACCTGTTTCAGCAATTGGGCGGCGTGGCCGTGCTTGGCAACAGCACCTGGGCCGTAATGCAGGGTCGCAAGAAGCTGAAGATCGATTGGGAGCAAAGCCCGCATCAGGGTTACAACTCAACCGACGAGAAGAAGTTTTTGCTGGATTCTGTGCAGAAGCCTGGCAAGGTAGTACGCAATCGCGGCGATGTGGATGCTGCCTTCGCCAAGTCTGCCAAGACGCACGAAGCAAACTACTATGCTCCGTTGTTGTCGCATGCTCCGATGGAGCCGCCAGTGGCTGTTGCTGAATTCAAGAACGGCAAGGTTGAAACGTGGTGCCCGACGCAAAACCCGCAGGCCGTGCAGGATGCAGTGGCAGCGGCGATGGGGATCCCGAAGACCGACGTCATCTGCCACGTGACTCTGCTCGGTGGTGGCTTTGGCCGCAAGTCGAAGCCTGATTATGTAGTGGAAGCAGCGCTGCTATCGAAGGCCACCGGTAAGCCGGTGAAGGTGGTTTGGACGCGCGAAGACGACATCAAGTTCGACTACTACCACACCGTTTCCGGCATGCACATGAAGGCCGGTATGGATGCCGACGGCAAGCTGAACTCGTGGCTGTTCCGCTCGGCGTTTCCGCCGATTGCTTCCACTTTTGCTCCTGGTGCGCAGTACGGTGCTGAGTTTGAAGTGGGCATGGGCCTGAACGAATTGCCCTACGATGTGCCGAACATCCGCGGTGAGAATCTGCCTGCGCCGAATCATCTGCGCCTCGGCTGGATGCGCGCCGTAGCTCACGTCTATCACGCATTTGGAATTCACAGCTTCCTCGATGAGCTGGCTGCGATGAACAATACAGACTACGTGACCTATGTGCTGAAAGCGCTGGGCCCCGATCGCAATGTTGATCTGAGCAAGGATGGCGTTAAGCCCTGGAATAACGGCATGCCGATCGACAAGTTCCCGATCAATACGGGCCGCCTGCGTCGGGTGATTGAACTCGCTGCAGAGCAAAGCGGCTACGGCAAAAAGAAAGCGACCAAGAACCGGGCGCTTGGTTTTGCCGCTCACCGGAGCTTCCTGAGCTATATCGCGAGTGTGGTTGAAGTGGAAATCGATGACAATGGCAAGTTGACGATTCCGAATGTCTGGACTGTCGCCGATGTCGGTACGGTTGTGAACCCCGACCGCGTGGTTGCGCAGTTTGAAGGCGCGGCTGTATTTGGCACCGGCGTTGCGATGCTGGGTGAAATTTCGGCGATGAACGGCCGTGTTCAACAGTCGAATTTCAACGACTTCATGGTGCCTCGTCTGACGGAGTCTCCGCGCAACGTACATGTACACCTCGTGCCAAGCAAGGAGCCGTCTGCTGGAGCTGGTGAGCCTGGCGTACCGGTGATCGTGCCTGCGATTACTAACGCCATTTTTGCGGCCACCGGCAAGCGCATTCGCGAACTGCCAGTTCGGCGTACCAAGCTGGTTTAGTCTGGATTAAACAGTCAAAAGAGCAGCTCCTGCCAAGGAGCTGCTCTTTTTTTGTGCTTGCCTCTCTCCTTGACGGCTTAGGAAAGTTGTGATTATCATTCTACTAATCCACTTAGGAGTAGGATGTATATGAAAATCGCAATCATCTTGAGTTTGGTGTGCCTTGCCGCAATGGGCCAGGTGCAAGTGACAGTGCCGGCCAACGTGGTGATCCATCTGGCCGGGCAGCCCAGCGGGACCCGGTCTATCAACAACAGCCGGAGCGCTCCGGCAGATTCTCCAGTGCTGGTTAACATTCCCCTTGTTGCCGGGCAGACTTTGCAGTTTGAGGCGACTGGATCGGTAGACGGTTCGGGCCCGGACGGGCGGACGGGGTGCAATGACTCGTTCTCTGCTGAGCTCGGAGTTGCGCGCGTGGATGCCCCCTGCCGCAGCCTGGTGGGGGTCTTTCTATCGGACACCTCAAGGGCGCAGCCACTGAATCTGGACTTCAGAGGAGATGCTAAGAATTTGCCCGTATTGCGGCCCTTGCTGCAGCAACCGTTTTTTGTAGGGAGCGGTGTCACCGATCAGGGTGATAGACGCGGCGTTGTGGTTCCAACTGGTGCGACGCGACTGTACCTTGGGCCGATTGCGTTTGGAAGCTCTACGGGTTCTTTTGTGGTGAGGGTGAGTGTGCGGCCGGCTGTTGAGATTCCTGGAAACCCGGTGCGAGTCTCGGGGATGAGCATGATCCATCTTGCCCAACAGGGGCCAGGGGTTGCCTCCCGCAATGGAGGAAGCTCGCCGATGTCTTCGCCTGCGGTGGCGAATCTTCCACTGGTGGGGGGCCAAGTGCTGCGCATTGTGGCCAGCGGGTCTGTGGATGGGACCGGCCCGGACGGCCGGCCTGGATGCAATACGAATCAGAGTGCGGAGTTTTCGATAGCCCGAATCGATACGCGTTGCCGCGCGCTGTTGGGAGTGTTTGTTTCAGAGACGACACGAACGCAGCCGCCAGCGCTTAACTTCACTGGCGCTACGCGGGACGCTGTGCGGGTTGAACCTTTGCTGCAGCAGCCTTTTCTAATTGGAAGCGGATTTACGGATGCAGGTGAGTTGAAGCAGTTTGTGGTACCGCAAGGGGCAACGCAATTGATGTTTGGTGTGAATGGCAACAGTAGCTCGCCTGGTTCTTTTATTGCAACGGTGAGCCCGGACGCGCCAGCCACTCCGACACTGCTAAGGAGCGGGATAACGAGGGCTGCAGGATTTGGTGGCGGGGCCTTGGCCGCGGGGTCGATTGCTTCGCTGTTTGGGACGAATTTTGCTCCGTCGACGGCGAGTGCAACAGTGGTGCCTTTGCCCTCTCAGATTGGACAAACCCGTGTGTATTTCAATTTGAGGCCGGCACCTCTATACTTCACCAGTGCAGGTCAGGTGAACGCGCAAATTCCGTGGGAGTTGAGTAATGAAACAGGAGTACAGGTAGTGGTGGTGCGCAATGGTGCGGCCAGTTTGCCTGTGTCTTTGCCGCTTGGGGCTGCCAGCCCGGGGATTTTTCTTGTTAAGGAAAATGCCGGTGTGGTGGTGAACGCGAATACAGGTCAACTGGTGGATGCACAGTCGGGAGTGGAGCGAGGACAGGCGCTCGTGGTCTACGCTTCAGGGCTTGGCGCGGTGAACGGCAGTGTGGCGAGTGGGGTTCCGTCGTCATCGACTGAGCTTGAACCAACGCGGCAGCCGGTGGAGGCGATTGTCAATGTTGGTGGGCAGGCCGTGGCTCTGCCGGTCTTGTTTGCCGGTTCAGCCCCGGGATTTATTGGGGTGAATCAGGTAAATCTGCTGGTGCCTTCAAACGCGCCAACTGGCGTCGGAGCCCTGATTTTACGTACCGCCGGCAATGAATCCAATTCTGTTCTGATCGCGATTCAATAGCTGCCGTACTCAAGCGCCGCTTGACAGCCTGAGAGGCATTTTGTCATTCTTCTCCTAAAGGTATTAGGAATGGACCAAGATGTACTGGCTGTGGTGAAGGGCTGATGTTGAATCAGGATCTGGAAGAGGAGATTCAGTTCCATCTGGATGCTCGCGCCGCTGACCTTGAGAAGCGCGGGATGTCAGCGCAAGCTGCGGCTCGCCAGGCTCGGATGGAGTTCGGGAGTGTTGTCCGATACGTCGAAGAGGCTCGCGAGGAAAAAGGCTTGAAGGCATGGGATCGCCTTCAAATGGACCTTCGTGAAATCTTTCGCGGCTTCTGCCGTAGGCCAGCTTTTCCCATTCTGGCTGTTCTTATGCTGGCCGCCGGGATTGGGTCTGTAGTGCTGACCTATTCGATGATGGACGGATTAGTGCTTCAGCCGCTGCCTTATGGACAAGCTGAGCGGCTCTTCAATGCGCGAACCATCGTGCCGAAGATCTCCGCTCAGCATCCTGACTTACCGGTGAATGCACGCCACTTTCTGGAATGGCGAAAGCGCTGTGGCACCTGTGAGTCACTCGCCTTAATTGGCTCAGAGGTTCTCGAGCTCACAGGAAGTGGAAAGCCGCAGAGGCTGGAAGCAGCCATCTCCAGCAGTGGCATCATTTCCACTCTTGGGGTGAAATTGGAAGCCGGAAGGGATATCGAAGCCAGCGACGAGGGGCCGGGGGCAAAACCAGTCGTCATCATCTCTCATGAATTGTGGAGAAGCCTGGCTGGAGGAGACTTGCGCCTTCTGGGCCAGACAATTCTGCTCAATCGCGTGGCCACTGAAATAGTCGGGGTGCTGCCTGAGGGATTTCATTTACCGAGGGGATTTGAATTGGGCGACATGACCCGTACCCCTGAGCGAGTGGACTTGCTAATGCCGATCCGCGCGGATCTGTCACAAACCCCGGCGAGCGGGAATTTTGATTGGGCCCTGATTGTGAAGTTGCGCGAGGGCACCAGCCTTGAAGTTGCAAGTGGCGAGTTCAATGCAGTGCTGAAGAATTTTTCCAGCGAACTCATGAAAGGCATCAAGGTAGAACTGGAACCTCTGAAGGACAGACTTACTGGCAGGTTGCGCAGACCTTTATGGCTGATGGCCGGGGCCGCTGTTGTGTTGCTGCTGATTGCATGTGTGAATCTCGGCAACCTGTTTCGCTACAGATCACTCGAAAGAGAGCAAAGCGCCGCCATTCGTCTTGCGATTGGCGCGAGCCGGGAAGACCTGATCCGACAGAGTCTTGCTGAGATTCTGTTGTGTAGTTGTGTTGGGGGGCTCGGAGGGTTGATGCTGGCGTGGGCGGGCCTGCGCTGGTTTGCTGCAGTCCATCTTGGTGAGTTTATGAAGCCCAATGCGATTTCGCTGAGCATTTTTGTGGTTGTTGCCGGAATCGCACTTTCACTGATTGCCGGCCTCGTCTCTGGAGCTCCAGGGTTGAGGCGTCTATGGCAGTGTGGAGCGCTGAGCTTGCCTGGAAAAGAAAAGCAATGGGGGACGCAGACACGGCCCACGCGGCTTGCAAGACAAGTACTGGTATCGATTGAGGCCGGCCTCAGTTTTGTGCTGGCGGTGTTTGCGGGGCTGCTCTTTCTGAGTTACTTGAATGTGAAGTCGGCTGACCATGGCTTTGCTTCCGAGCATGCATTTACTTTTGAGGCGGCTACCAATGGCTCGCATGAGGAATTGCTCAAGCTGCTTCGCGGAATGGATGGCGTTGCTGCTGCCGGTCTTACGAACTCCCTCCCGCTTCAGGGGGAAAGCTGCGTCCGGCAGATTGAGCGGTTGGGTGCAGTCAAGTCGAGTGAGTTGAGTACAGCCAATGGACGCTACATCAGCCCAGGGTATTTTGAAGCGGCGGGGGCGTTGATTCTCTCCGGACGCGGATTTTCTGAAGTAGATCGAAGGTCGCGAGTAGTCGTAATCTCTGAGGGTACTTCCAGGCGAATCTTTGGCACCCAAAACCCGGTGGGTGAGTTTGTTCGCTACGGCAAAGAAGGTGGGAAAGAGGGATACAAAGTCATTGGTGTTGTTGCAGACCAGCGCACCAGCAGCCTCGAAGCGGAGGCAGGTGCAACGGCATATCTGCCTTACTGGGAGTGGAAGAAAAACGATGCCACTTTTGTCGTGAGGAGCAATCTGAGCGAAGCGGATGCGATGGCTGAATTGCAACGTCTTGCAAAAAGCCTGGAAGCGAAGGTTGCACTCGGACCGATTCAACCCATGAGGCAGATATTTGACAGGTCAATTGCATGGCGTAAGGTGCAGACTATA
>CANGVB010000223.1 GCA_947456995.1 Bryobacteraceae bacterium
ATAATCCTTGGTGGTCAGTGGCTCAAACTTATGGTTGTGACACCGAGCACAAGCCAGCGTCATCCCCAGAAACGCCTGCGACGTCGTATTCAAAAGGTCGTCCAGTTGATCAAAGCGATCCTCCATCGGGTCTGCCGGCTCATCGTCCCACGGCCCCAGCCGATGAAAGCCCGTCGCGATGAGTGTCTCCGCATTGCGGTCCGGCAACTCATCGCCCGCCATCTGTTCCAATACGAATCGATCAAAGGGCTTGTCCGCATTGAGTGACTTGATCACATAGTCGCGATACTTCCAAACCTGCGGCTTCACTGCATCGCGCTCATATCCATTCGTGTCGGCATAGCGAACCACATCCAGCCAATGCCGCCCCCATCGCTCTCCATAACTCGACCGCGCAAGCAAGCCTCGCACCAGCCCCGCCCAATCTCCACGAAATGAATCCTGCTCGGCAACTGTTGGCGGAAGCCCCGTGAGATCCAGATAAATCCGTCGCAATAGATCCCCATCGCTAGCCCGGGCCGCAGGCTTCCAACCCTTCGCCTCCAGCTTTGTCAGCACAAAGGCATCAATCGGATTTCGCACCCAGGCCTTGTTCTTCACCCCAGGCACGCCAGGCTTCACCGGCGCATGAAAAGCCCAATGCGCCAGCCGCGGGTCAATCTTTGGAGCCTCACTCACGCTGGTCTCTGGATAAACCGCACCTTCATCAATCCAGTCCTTCAGCGTATTCACCTCAGCCTCGGTCAGTCGAGGCCCACTAGGCGGCATCACCAGCTTTGCATCCGTACCTGCTACATAGCGAATCAACAAGCTCGCGCCACTCTTGCCCGGCTCAATCGCCGGCACCCCACTCTCCCCGCCACGCAGCGCATCCTCTCTGCGATCCAGCCGCAGATGACTCTTCTGCAAGCCGGCTCCATGGCAGGCAAAACATTTGCGCGCCAGGATCGGGCGCACATCCTGCATGTAGTCTGCTGCTTTACCCGCAGCAGCCAGCACACCAAATACAAATAGTTCGCGCAGCTTCACTTATCGAGCATTCTATCCCCGATATACTCCGTAATGTATGAACTCCGGCTCCACCCTCACGCGGCGCTCCTGCATCGCCCTTGCTGCCTCCGCTGCCCTTGCCAAATCGAAGCCCCCGATGATCCAGATCGAAAGCATCACATCCTCATTCGAAGACATCCGCTACCGGTCCCCCTATAAGTTCGGCGGAGTTGCCATGGACCACACCACGCTGCTCAACGTCAAAGCCCGCGTCCGCACCCGCGACGGCAAAGTGGCAGAAGGCTTTGGCTCTATGCCGCTTTCCAACCCCTGGGCCTTCCCCTCCAAGCAGATGAGCTACGACACCACGCAGAACGCCATGCAAGCCCTCGGCAAGCGTCTGGTGGCCCTCACCAACACCTATCGCGAATACGGCCACCCGATCGACATCAACACTGCCCTTGAGCCGGAATACCTGAAGGCCGCAGCCGCCGTCTCTGCCGAACTCAAGCTTCTCGCCCCCATCCCCAAACTCTGCACCCTCGTCACAGCAAGCCCCATCGATGCCGCCATCCACGATGCCTTCGGCAAAGCCCTCGGCCTCAACTGCTACCAGACCTACGGCCCGGACATCATGCAGCACGACCTCGCGCACTACCTGGGCAAAGACTTCAAGGGCGAATACCTCAATCGCTACGTCAACGCAAAGCCCCGAGCCGAGGTGAACCTCTACCACTCCGTCGGCGGCGTCGACACGCTTACAGAAGCCGACATCACCAAACGCCTCGCCGACGGTCTGCCGGAAACTCTCGCAGAATGGATCCGCTACAACGGCCTGCATCACATCAAGATCAAGCTCCAGGGCGACGACCTCAAATGGGACATAGACCGCACTGTCACCATCAACCGCATCGCCGAAGAAACCAGCCCCAACGTGAACTGGCGCTACTGTGTCGACTTCAACGAGCGTTGCCCCAACGTTGCCTATCTGCTCGAATACCTGCGCAAAGTAAAAGAACTCTCCCCCCGCGGTTTTGACCGCATCGAGTACATCGAGCAACCCACTGCGCGAGACCTCAAGGCCGACAGCAAGAACTCCATGCACGAGGCCAACAAGCTCCGTCCCGTAGTGATCGACGAATCGCTAACCGATCTTGAAACTCTGCTGCTGGCCCGCGAACTCGGCTATACCGGCGTGGCGCTAAAGGCTTGTAAGGGCCAAAGCCAGGCCATGCTGATGGCCGCCGCCGCGCAGAAGTACAAGATGTTCCTTTGCGTGCAGGATCTCAGTTGCCCCGGAGCCTCGCTCATCCACTCGGCCAGCATAGCCTCGCACGTCCCTGGTGTCTCTGGCATCGAAGCAAACTCGCGTCAGTATCTCCCCGCCGCAAACGATCCATGGCGTCCTAAGTTCCCCGGCATCTTCACCATCAAAGACGGCACGATGAAAACGGCCGCGCTCACCGGTCCGGGCCTCGGCGCAGTCTAGTCGTGTTGCGCCTTCGTCAGCGTCAAGACTCCAACCAGCGTTAGCAGGAAATAAAGCACCAACCCAATCACAGCAAGGCCCAGCGCCAGCGTCCAATTCCCGCCCACTGGCCCGGCTTGGATTGACCAAAGTAGAAAGCCAGTGCTAACGATTGCCGCAAACGTCAGCGCCAGCACCTCACCACGTTGCATGCGCTCGCCCGACGAGCTCAGCGGCATCGATACGCTGAAGATCGCAGGGAATGCGACCAGCAGAAATCCCACGCTAAAATAAGAAGTCTTCAGAATAATATCCAACACTTGATTTCCCGCGAACTCAAAGTACCATGGCAGACGAAAGCGATATTAAAGCCAATGGCGCTCAACCTTAAGAACCCCGAAGTACTGGCCTTAGCTGAAGAACTGGCCCAACTCTCTGGAACCAGCAAAACAGAAGCGATTCGTCAGGCCCTCCTCGAACAGAAGCAGCGCCTTTTGTTGGCTCGAAGCCGAAACCCGGAATGGAGCGCCATGCGTTTTCTCGAAGATCGTGTCTGGCCCAGTCTCCCTCCCGGAGCCAGCCAGCCGCTCACGAAAAGGCAGGAAGAAGCACTCCTGGGCTACGGCCCTGACGGAATGCCATTCTAATTCCGCATTTTCGATTCCAAAACATCACCGCTTAAAGCGGCAAAATCTCTTCGCGATCCGGATTGTACTTCAGCCGCCGCTTCTGCAGATAAGCGATATTCCCCAAATGCGAAGCCGCTGCCGAGCGGTGCCCAATATACACATCCCCATTCGGCAGCTTACGGCTCCTGCAGCAGGCCAGGAAATTCTCTACATGGTCAATCGTCTGCTCGCGAGGGGACTGCACCACCACCGGCGGCGCACCCTTCTCGATCGATTGAAATTCAAACCGTCGCCGGTCGATATACAACTTGCCCAGTGTCCCGCAAATCTCGACACCCTCACCCTTGATCCCGGGCGCAAGCGTCGCCTCAAACGTCGCAGTCCACTCTGCCGGATACTCAAGCAGCACGTGGATCGTATCCGGAGCCGTCCGGCCGTCCTTATAGTGATAAACCCCGCCCGATGCTACAGCCGCCACCGGGTTATCCTGCCCCATCATCATGTGCACCACATCAATCCAGTGCGTGAACAAATCCGTCACCTGCCCGCCACCATACTCGAGATAAGCGCGGAAATTCCAGAACTGTTGCGGGTCCCAATCGCGCCACTTCACCGGCCCCAGAAAACGCGCCCAGTCCAGGTTCGACGGCTGCGTAGCGAGTCGCTCCGGAGCACGCCGCAAGTGCGCTCCATTCCCGTGCCACCACGTCCGCGCCAGCGTCACCTTGCCCAGTTTGCCCGTATCAAAATACTCTCGCTTGGCCTGCAAATAATGCTGCCCGGACCGCTGCTGCATCCCCACCTGGCAAATGCGATTGTTGATCCGAGCCGCCTTCACAATCTGCGGCCCTTCCTCAATCGTCAGCGTTAGCGGCTTCTCCACATAAACATCCTTGCCGGCGTTGAGGGCGTCAATCGCGCAGCCGGAATGCCAGTGATCGGGAGTCGCAATCAACACCGCATCGACGTTCTTGGCCGCCAGTAACTTGCGATGGTCGGTAAAGCCGACTGCCTTGGTGGCCTTCTGCTGCGCCGCGTCAATCCGTTCGCCGTAGATGTCACAAACAGCGGTAACGTCGATCTGCTGCGTGTTGAGGAAGGTGCCCATCACCCCAACACCCCGGCCTCCGCAACCAATCAGCCCAAGCTGTATCCGTTCATTGGCCCCCATGATCCGCGAATAACTCGCTGCAGTCATTCCTGCGGCAACACGAAGCGCACTACGGCGGCTAAGAACAGTTCCTTGCATGGCCTCATTATATTCGCGAGGCCGTTCACAACAATTTCAAAAAATCTTCGCAGCCCTAAATCCTTCAACCCAAATCCTTTAGCCGACAGCGCCCGCCAAAGGCCCGCCAAACTCAACCCACCCACTATCGAAAATCTTTAGCCGAGGTGACCAAACATGACAACGAACTTTGAACTGAAGCATAAGGGCGACAAACTGAAACAAGATCCCCAATCATCAAGCCCCGTAACTTGGGCCAGCCAGGCCCTGAATTTTGAAGCGGACCCGCAACAGGCCGAAGTCCTCGACTCATCCCACCGCCGCGTCCTCGTCAACTGTTGCCGCCAGTGGGGCAAGTCGACAACTGCCGCCGTCCGAGCACTACACCACGCCCTCCACAACCCGAATTCCGAAACCATCCTCATCGCCCCCGGCCTCCGCCAATCCGCCGAGCTTCTGCGCAAAATCACAAATCTCTCACCCCAACCCATCACAAAATCCGATGGCACCAACCGCCACTCCCTGCAATTCCCCAACGGCGCCCGCATCCTCGCCCTCCCTGCCAATCGCGACAAGATCCGCGGCTTCTCCAAAGTCTCGCTCCTCATCATCGACGAAGCTGCCTGGGTCCCAAGCTCTCTCTACTTCGCCGTCCGCCCCTTCCTGGCCGCCGCGCCCAACGCGAGCCTCCTGGTCATGTCCACCCCCAACGGCGACGGGGGCTTCTTCCACCAGTCATGGGTCAGCAATCAGCCCTGGCACCGCGTCACCGTCAAGGCCACCGATTGCCCCCGCATCAGTCCTCAATTCCTGGCAGAAGAACAAGCCACCCTGTCGGACCAATTCTTCCGCCAGGAATACATGTGCGAATTCCTCTCCCACAACCGCGCCGTCTTCACCCGCGAACTACTTGAAAACTGGTTCCACTTCACCACAATCGGTGGTACCCAGCCGGTGCACTTCGAGCTATGATCCACACCAAAATCCCCCAGGCAATCCTCGGTCTCGACCTCGGCCAATCCGAAGACCCCAGCGCCATGGCCCTGCTCCTCAACATCAACCAAACCATCTCGCCCCACAACTGGATCGACTCAACCCACCCCTGCCACAACACCTGGCAACTCACCTCAACAAAGGTCTTCCCGCTAGGCACTGCCTACACCGCCCTGGCCCAACAAATCCACCACACTCTCGAGCGCTTCAAACAACAACACCCCGCCACCCCAATCACGCTACTAGCGGACGCAACAGGAATCGGCCGCCCCACGCTAGAAATCCTCTACAAAGAGCTAACTTCGAGAGGAGGCCAACCCAAAGCAAGATTAGAAGGAATCGTCTTCACCGCCGGCGCAACCCACAGCAAGACCGGGCACCCTGCCTTACCGGTAGACCTCTTCCACGTCCCCAAGCTCGACCTGATCGAGACGTTAGTGCAATCGATAGAAAGCCGAAGGCTAACGGTAATCCCGAATCTGAAAGACCGCCAGACGTTAGAGGCCCAACTCAAAAGCCTGCGATATGCCAACAGCCGCCAAACCGGCCAAACCACAATCCACGTAGACACAAACGCAGACAACCCCCAAATCGCAAACGCAGACCTGGTAATGGCCCTCGCCATGGCCACCTGGCGCATGAAAACCCTCTACCCGAATCCAACTCCAACGCCGCCGCAGCGCCTGCCCGGTTTCTAGAATGCCACGCAGACTCCTCGACTCACTTCTTGATCTAGTTGAAAAGTGCGGGCACCGGATCCTTTTCCGCATGGACGCAAGCGAGATCGAAGTATAGTCTTGAAAATAGAGGAAAGATGCGTATGACTGAGACACCGGAACAAGAGCGAACACCTACAGTTCAACAACTTGCCGCCGAACTCGCGCGCCTGCGTGAACGCATCGAAGACTTAGAAGATGCACGCGAGCTTGACGCAGCCATCAGCCGCAATGGCGAAAAACCACTGATTCCCTGGGATCAAGCCAAGGCCGACCTCGGCCTTTGATCTCGTCAAAAGTTATAGACCGCGCAACCCCGCGAAAAATGGAGGAGGCTCCACTATGG
>CANGVB010000224.1 GCA_947456995.1 Bryobacteraceae bacterium
CAGACGCTGTCAGGCAGATCCAAATCATTCGATTCATGGCTATCTAACCCTCCCTGAAGAAATCACTGATCGTGGGCCAAACACGGGCTGGCCGCCAACGCCAATCCTGATGCTTGGTGGCGCAGGTGGCTGAATGGCCGGGCTGGATGGCGTTGAGCCACCACCTCCCAAACCAACGCCGATTCCCACAGCCGCAGCGGCCGCCACCCCGGCGATAATGCCGATGGTTGCGCCGCTCATGCCAGCAGCAGCTCCAGCGGCTGCCGCAATATTTGCTTGCGAAATCGTAGCGCTTCCAATCGGCGCACCATTCAGTTGAGCGTTCACGGTGACGTTGAACATGCCAGCAACCTGATTCGGTGTGTAGGAAGCAATCGCCTGCCCGGAAGAGTTCGTGATCAAGGTCAAGCTTTGGCCACCGCCCGCAAAGGCGCCACTAGGCCCTGAGCCCGGGAGCAGGAACAGCAAGGCCACTCCGGCGACAGGCTTGTTGTTGCGATCCCGCACCTCAACCACAGCTTTGGTAGCCCGCCCTTTGCGGAGATTGTTTTGAGCTTCACTCTTCACCACATTGATGCGATAGCCTTCAACGGGTGCCGCTGGACCCGGGCCCTGGCTCATGAATGCGGCCAAATGTTCTGTACTGAAGGGAATCGGCCTTAGGGAACTGGATTCCGCCCCAATAAGCAAACTCAAACTAGTCGCGGCGGCACACGTGAGTTTTAATGTGCAGTTCATAATCTTTCTCCAATTTGCATGACGGGCCTCAATAGTAATGGCGTATTCGTCTGGCATTCTGAGTCAACCTTTTTCAGCCTGAAACAAGTGGCGGCCTTCATGGGCTAGCCAGAGGTCAAATGAAAAGTCGAGTGGATATTTCATCCAGGATGCGAAGGGCGACTGGATCTTGATTCCCCCAATGTCGCTGGCATACATTTCGCTGGCAGCACGCCTAACCTTGATGCGTAAATCCATGTAGCGCTCAAGAACATTTTCAAGAGAAATGTTCGATGGAGGAACGAAGCGCTCTGGAGTGCTTGCCCGCATCCTGGCCGGATTCTCAATCCCGGCGAGAAACCAGCGCCACCAGAAAGGATACTCAGCACCAAAGTGATGGTCCTCAGCAGACATGGCTTCGGCCCATATGGGGAGAAAAGCGTCGGCGGTAATTGCCAGGTGCTCGATACACTCTGCAACACTCCAGGCCCCTTGAAAGGGCCGCACGGAACCGAGCTTACCCGGATGCTTCTCCCCGATAGCCAGTAATCTGGCAGTATTGCTATCGAAAGCCGCCTGCCATCGCTCTATTTCGAACTGCTTCATTTAGCGAACCACCGCCTTGAACTCGCGAATCATGGTGAGCTGGCGTTTCGCCTCACTCGCGTATTCGAAATCTGGATTCAATCGCAGTGCCGTTTGGAATTTGTCTTCTGCCTTAAGCAAACTATCGCGCGAATTCCGTTGGTCAAACCACTCGGTATAGGTCTTGCCAAGCAGAAAATAGGTTCCGGCATCTTTATTGTCGAAGCGAAGTGCGCGCTCGCAGGCAGAGATGGCCTTGGCATATTCATCCATGCCCCGGGCCGCGTCACAAACACCAAACCAGGCGCTCCATTGTTGAATCTCATGCACCCGCTTTTGTCCAGCATTGCGTTTGCTCAATCCGCTGCCAATCAGGTAGAACCCCAGTACCTCAGCCACGGGAGGCCGAAAATCATTGATGCGCAGATACGCAAGATAGTCGCCCATGGCCTCAGCATATCGCTGGCTAAACCTTCTCGCATCGCCGCGAAACAGGTAGGCACGCGCGTCCTTAGGATTGATCGCCAACGCACGATTGGCCGCCTCTTCGCTCTTCTGAAAATCCCGGGCAAACAGGAAAGCATCAGCCAGCATCACGTTGGCTTCTGAAGAATTCGGATCCCGCTCGAGAGCTCCCGTCAATTGCCGAATCGCTTCGCTCGAATCCCCCATTTCAGTCAGCACAGATGCGTAGTAGGTTCGAAACTCAACACCATCCGGAGTCAACGATACAGCCTTCTTGCAAGCCTTTACCGCATCAAGTGTCTTTCCCAAAATCTGGTAGGTCAGACACAGATATTCAGCAGCTTCAGAATACTTGTCTTCGAGCTTGAGAGCACGCTTGAAGCACTCGACGGCACGGTCCAATTCTGCCGTAGACTTGCGACGCGCATAGATAGCCTGCCCCTTCAGAAACTCTTCCATCGCCGCCGCACCAATGCGCCGTTGAAACTGAATACGCAGCTCAACATGAATCTCCTGCCCCGGTCGCACACTCACCGTACGAGTTGCTGGATCATAACCCTGACGTTCCCCGCGTACCTCATGCTCGCCGCTGGAAAGCCCAGGAACCAGCAGCCGCTTCCCTGCCCCAATCTTTCCGATTCGATTTCCATCGACGTACACTTCCACCTCATCCAGATTGCTTGTGACGACGATCGAGCCTTCAAGAACAGGCTTCGCGTTTGCCTTCACTTTCTCCCGCCGCAAAGGCAGAAAGCCAAGCGTCATGTCTGCAGGAAAGCTTCCACTCTCCTGTGGGTTCTGGCTCACCCCGCGCGCTTTCGCATATTGGCGAACCTGGCTCCGCACATACTGCACAAGCTCATCAGCGGTGACGATGCCATCCTCCGGATCAACATCGGCTTGTCCCTTCCAACCCTGCACAAGGAAGTAAGCGAAGACGCCTGAACCTGCCGCAAGATTGGGATCCTCAAAACTGGACTCTGCCTCACGGCTCGAAGCGAGAGTAAAGAATGTGCCCGGCAGATTCTTGAACTGATCGTTGATTTGTTTGGAGCTCAGCCCCGGCAGAATCTTGGCCGAATGGCAGGCGTCGGTAAGCAGAATCTTATTGCGGGCTTTAACTTTGTTGGCCAGCGTCTCGCCCAGCCGCGCCATCTGATAACCGGTTTCGATTGTCTTGTTGAGATCAAAGTCATGCGGGGCCAAATAGCCCTTACCCTCATGAACAAATCCATGACCGGCAAAGAAGACAATGACGCGATCCTCTTCTTTCGCAACACTGGGGAGCCACTCTTCGAGCAGCTTGGCGATATTGGCGCGCGTCGCTTGAGCACCAAACAAGGTGCGTACATTCTCAGGTTCAATCTGCCCACCCTCACGGGAGATCACCGTTTGATAGACAGAGCGGGCGTCGGTCTCGGCAAATTTGAGCTGGGCATCCGCGGGCAAATTGGCGTAGCCACTCACGCCGATAATCACAGCGTAGCCGCGAGGAACTTTCACTTCACTCTGATAATCAACCTCGTTCGGTGCCAGGATGAGATCGCGTTTAAGCAACGATTCGCGACGCTGTCCCGAAAGAAGCATCGCCGTCGCGAGCAGGATTGCAATTCGCTTCATGTTTGCCTTGAATGATACGCCCTTTAAAGAAGTAGCGTTAACGCTCGCTCAAAAGGGTCATTTCGCCTCGAATGCGATAGGATGAGGTTCAAAATGGCGAAAGAAGTTTACGATGTCGTAATTGTAGGTTCCGGTGCATGCGGTGGCACCGTCGCGGCGCATCTGGCCAAGGCTGGTGTAAACGTGTGTGTTGTAGAGGGTGGCCCCAAGATTGAAACCCGCACAGACTTCAACACGCATGCGATGCCTTTCGAGTTTCCCAATCGCGGCATCCCGAAGATGCGCAACAACAAACCGGGCTTTGACACGGAGCGCTCACGTGGCCTGGGTGGCAAGTCGATGCTGTGGAATGCAGTGGCCTGGCGATTCGGCCCGCGAGACTTCGAAGGCTACACACGCGACGGCGTTGGCTACGATTGGCCCATCAGCTACAAAGATCTCGCCCCCTATTACGACCGCATCGAGCGCGAAGTTGGTGTCTGCGGGAATCTAGACGGTCTCGAAGATTTGCCCGACGGAATCTTTCTGCCACCAGCTCCGCTCAAGTGTTCTGACATCCTGATCCAGCGTGGTGCCGCCAAGCTGGGACGCAAGGTGATTCATGTTCGCAAGTCCACCTTGACCCGCCCGAAGTTTGGCCGTCCTGCCTGCCACTATTGCGGCAACTGCATGGCTGGCTGCGATGTGGCGGCGAAGTACAACTCCTGGGACGGCCACATGCGTCCCCTGATGAAGACTGGCAAAATCACCCTGCAACTGGATAGCGTAGTCTACGACATCCCAGTCAACGCAGAGAACCGCGTGACGGGCGTCAAGTTTGTGAATCGTACAACGCTGGCCCACGGCGAAGTGCAGGGCAAAATTGTGATCCTGGCGGCGGCCTGCGTACAGAACGTCGCGCTGCTGCTGCAATCAAAATCCAACCGCTACCCCAACGGACTCGCAAATTCGTCCGGCCGTGTGGGCAAGGATTTCATGCCGCACTTCACCGGCGGCGTCGAAGCATTCCTCAAGCCCCTGATTGGCAAAGCGATCACCAACGACGAAGGCTTTCTCGATCACGCATATTTGCCCAGCTTCATGCACACCCAGAAGCGCGATTATGCCCGAAGCTGGGGTGCTCAGTTCAACTATCAGAACCGGCGCAGCGTCGGCTGGGCGAGAACGCTACCCGGCATGGGCAACGCGTATAAACAGGCCGTCAAAGACCGTTACCCTTCTTATTTCGTGTTCTCTCCCTATGGCGAAAAAACGCCCGACGAGAAGAGCTACGTAGACCTCGACCCCGACAAGAAGGACAAGTTTGGTTTGCCTGAAGTACGTCGCTACCTCTACTGGAATGAGAACGACATGAAGATCTTCCGCGACATGCAAACCAAGTCACGCGAAATTCTCGAAGCAGCAGGCGCCGAGATCCATCAGGTCTATCAGGAACCCAGGCCCAATCATGAAATCGGTGGCAGCATCATGGGCAAAGACCCGCGCAAGTCAGTAACAGACAGCTTCGGACGCACTCATGACGTGGCGAATCTCTATACCCTCGGCGGCAACATTCTGCCTGCAGGCTCAGAGAAGAACCCCACACATACCTTTATGGCTGTATCTGCAAGAACAGCCGAACACTTAATTGACCGTCTCAAGAAGGGAGAAGCCTAAATGTCAGAGAATGCTTACGACGACGGGCGCCGCGAAACGATCAAGATCATTGGCGCCATCGGCATCCAGTGCGCCTTCCCCTTTGCCGGGGATGAACTTTACGGCCAGCACCAGCATCCGGCACCTACGAAGAGTGCCGATCCCGGGCCGCCGAAGTTCTTCAACCCGGAGCAGTTCTCAATCCTGTCGCGAGTCTCAGAACTGATCATTCCCGGCGCCACCAAAGCGCAGGTGCCAAACTACATCGATCTTGTCGTGCGCAACAACGAAATGCACAAGAAGACTTACGGTGATGGCTTGAGCTGGCTTGCCGCGAAGAAGTTTCTGAGCTTGAGCGAGGCAGAGCAATTGGCGATCCTTGAGCCGCTCTGTGCGCAGGTAGACAGAGGCGAAACGACAACGATGGAACAAAAGTTTTTTCGTGCAACAAAGAACATGACCGCAGATGGATACTACACATCTCGAGCCGGGTTGGTGGAAGACCTGGGATATCTGGGCAACCAGGTACTGGCTGAATTTCCGGAGTGCAAATTAGATGAACACTAAGACATTGATTTTGATGCTGGCCGCTACGGTCGCGATGTACGGGGATCGACGTCCCCCTGAGTTGAACTTCACCAAGACTATGCTCGATTCCGGAGCTGCTGAAACAGCAGCCATTGTCGACATCAATGGCGACGGCAAGATGGATATCGTTTGCGGCGAATCCTGGTATGCCGCACCAACTTGGAAGAAGACCCAGTTCCGCGAGTTGAACTTCGACAACAACTACGTCGACGCCTTCTCAGACCTTCCTCTCGACGTTGATGGCGACGGCAATATCGACATCATCACGGCGACTTATTTCCAGAAAAAACTAAGCTGGTACAAGAATCCGGGTAAGGGTGCCGGCAAGTGGGTAGAAACCGTCATCGATACGGCAGGCCCGATTGAATTTGCCTTTCTGGTAGATCTCGATAACGATGGCAAGGCCAATGAAGTGCTGCCGCAGTACGGTGGCAAAACCGAGACCGCATGGTATCGCTTCGCAAACGGCAAGTGGGAAAAGCATATTGCCAGCCCTCTCAATCTGGGCCATGGCATTGGAGCCGGTGACATAAACAAAGACGGCAGAACCGATATCCTTACCCCCGCCGGCTGGCTTGAATCACCAACAAATCCGCTCCAGGACAACTGGAAATTTCATCGCGACTTCCCAACACTCAAGAGCCTCAGCTTCATGTACGTACTCGACGTCAACGGGGATGGACGCAACGATATCGTCACCGGCAACGCTCACGATTACGGCGTCTTCTGGCTGGAACAAAACACTGGCGG
>CANGVB010000225.1 GCA_947456995.1 Bryobacteraceae bacterium
CGTTGGAAATTCCCGGAAGCCGGCTTGGGGGAGCCACTCCTACTGATTCGGTCAAATGGGGCACAACATGGATCGGAACAGTTACCCCAGCTTCAACAAAGAGCTTTCGATTCCACTGGCACGGCACGATCACTCCGTCCAATTGATTCAGCCACTCCACCCAGATCTTCGGCACGACATCCAATTCCCAAACAGTCATTCCGATGACGCGCTTGTTGCGCTCAATACTACGCCATCGCATGAAGTACTCAGGAATCAAATGCACGATGACAGTGTCATACTCCAGATTCCTGTTTACGAGATCGCTAAACTCATCACCCTCAAGCTCAGTGCCCTCATAAGGCTCAAGCCACATTTTCCATTTATTTCCGATCACCATTGGCATCCACGTTACGGGGACACCACATCCTCTGAGCGCACGCAAATAGGCGCGCCCTGCTCTGCCGTAACCAGTGTTTCCGCTGTCGGAAACAAACTTGATGCCACGCATTAAGAGTCGGCTCTTTGCGGGCGCCAGAACCAGCCTGCCATGAAGGCAAGCCAGCCGATTCCAAGCGTGCCCAACATGGCAATTTGCTTCCAAGCCCCATATCGAAAGGCCTTGATGCTGTTGAAGTACACCTGCACCCGGTCTTCAATCGACAAGGGCAAGCTTGCACTCGCTGTGGACAGACTTCGTGAATATTGCCCAGACTCAAATACCTTCTGCAGGCAAATCCGAAAACTCGTTACCTCCGCATGCACCACAACTGCTTGAGGCCAGAAACAGATCTCCGCCTCAGGAACTTGCGCGGTCATACGATGCAAAACCTCGGTGTCCCCCACAATCGGCATTGCCAGAAACGGCCCCAGTTGTAGCATCATTGCTCGCTCAATCGCCATGTTTCCCGCATGTCCAAAATATTTTGCCGTGAGCTTCTTCTCCAGCAGATATTCCAGCTTCTGATCATAATAGTCGCGGTAGCAGCGAAGCCAGATGGATGCATCCTCTGGATAGGCGATCCCGCCAAGAATCACCTTCGCCTGCGTGGTTTCGATGGCGATGACAAGCTGCGATAACCAGTCGGGGGCAGCAAGACAATCGGCATCCAGAAATACAATATATCGACCGCGAGCTTCATTCACGCCTCGATTGCGTGCAATGTAGGGATCTCGTATTTCTTCGCGCACAACGACAACACCAGCTTCCGCGCTCAAAATCTCGAGCGACCGGTCTGTAGAACCGTTGTCGACAAAAATCACCTCGTATAGTGCTCGGTCCAGTGTTTGCTTGCGCAGGCACTCCAGGCATAGCGCAAGCCATCTCTCTTCGTTAAGAAAAGGAACGACAATGCTCAGCATGGGCGGCTGCTGAGCACCACTAAAGTCGCTCATCGATTCCCGGGACGATACTCTCGCTCGCTGTTTGCCTTCACTTCAGCGGGATAGAAATAGACTTCACGCAGGGTGCCTTTTGCATAACGGTCTTGCTGATCATTGAAGTGCTTGCTCTTGGGGTCTCCGCTCTCACCACCGGCTGAAATCGCAATTGCTCTCAACTTCTTGCCAAACTCCACAACAGCAACAAAGCTATTGCCACTGGTGCCATACCATTTCTTCGTCCCAGGCTGAGGCCGTGCCCCAAAGCTCGCCAGACTGCCCCAGATCGCCGACGTAAATCCAACCGGGACACTCGCCTTCGCATCGTCAAAGGGATGCACGATATCTCCAGTCAAGCGTTGAAAACGGTTGATCTCACCCCACGGCGTCTTCCACGATCCACTGGTTCGCTCCAGCTTCACCATCGCTGCAGCCAGAGCCTCCAGCATCAAAGCCGGCGATGCCTTCGTACCCAGATACTCCTCCACCAGCATGCCCTCAAGACGGGCTGCCGGCATCGCCAGCCGCCGCGCTTCTTCCCCCCAAAACACAGCTACCGAAGTAGCAACAGAATCCACCGACCAACGCAGATCCCATTTCTCAAGCACGGCCAACTGCTCACGCCAACTCGCATCAGAATTCTTGAGCGCACGAATCAGCGCAGGCATCGGCTTCTCAAACCATGGCAGGTAGCTGTCGTAAGCCGCAGCCAGCAGGCTCTCAACTGTGAAATCAGTCTTGCCTTCAAACACCTGCAATGCATGTATACCCCGCGCCGAGGCCGTCCCGCTTTCCACATAAGCAGGGTATGCATCCTTCTTCAAGCTCTCTTTGCCAGCAGCCCACCAGGGGAAGTCATTGGCATTGTAAAGCCAGCCCGCCTTGGGGTCCAGAAGGTTCGGGGTCTCGTCAATACTATGTAGCCCCTTGTACTCAGTCGCCGGGTTCGATCCATCCACTGGCTTGGTCCAGTCAAAGGCGACATCCCGCTTGGGCATATAGTTCCCGTGAAAATAAGCAATGTGCCCGCTTGAGTCCGCAAAGATCGTATTGTTCGAAGAGTTTGTTTTCAGCTCCATCGTTTCGCGAAAGCTCTTATAGTCTTTGGCTTTCGTGCGCAGGTAAGACTGCTGCAACGCCTTCACTGGCTCCTGCATCAGACGAACCGCAACCCACTGCCCATTGGCGCTACGCACAATCGGCCCATGCGTTGAATAAAACACAGTGAACTTCTTCTCAGCCACACCGGTCTTCGTCTTGTAAGGAATCGTTACCGACTTTGAAACCAGCAGCTTCTCTTCATTGCCGTACTTTGCATAGAAGCGATCGCCCTTCTGCGTTACCGTCTCAAGGTATTCATCAATCACATCCGCGCCGCTCGAAGTATGCATCCAGCCACACTTCTCGTTGAAGCCCTGATAGATAAAGAACTGCCCCCACGTGGATGCCCCATAAGCATTCAATCCCTCGCCACTCACCATCTGCAACTCCGACCGGAAGTAGAACGAAGTATGCGGATTAATCAGCAGCAACGACGCCTTGTTCTTCGTATTCGTTGGCCCAATCGCAACTCCGTTTGACCCAGACGGCTCCTTATGCAAATCCTCAACCTCAACCCGGGCCAGCGTCGAAGCAGCCTTGCCGTAGAAGGCCTCCAACTCATTCAGATTCACCCGCTCGATATCCCCGCCAATGCTGCCTTCGGTAAAGCTCAACGCCATCCACGGCTCAAAGCGCGTAATCACCCGCGGCTTCACCTCAGGATGCTTGGCAAGATAAAAATTCAGCCCGTCCGCAAAAGCATCCATCAGCTTCTTCATCCAGGCCGGGCTTTGTGAATACTGCTGCTTCAGCCTCTCCGGATCCACAAACAACTTCATCCGCAGATCCTGATAGATCAACTTCTCGCCTTCAGCCTCGGCAAGCCGGCCCATGGCATTAATGTAATTGGTCTCTACGCGGTTGAAGTCCTCTTCGGCCTGCGCATACACAGCCCCAAAGACTGCATCGGCATCCGTCTTGCCATAGACATGAGCAATGCCCCAGCTATCCCGCACGATTCTTACCCTCTTCGCTTGCCCCTCCCAACGCCGCAGCTCTGCCGGATCAGCGGCAAATCCACAACAGGCAATCAACAGAAGGGCGACAAAAGAGCAACGCATAGATACAGGTCAATTTACCGCAGGAGCCTTGACGAACTCGAGCACCTGCCCATCCTCCACCAGTTTCTTGCGCAACACCTCATACGGCAAATCCTGCACATCCACCTTCGAATCCATAGCCAAAACAGCCGCAGTGGCTGCTGACTGTCCCAGAATCATGAACACCGGCTCCATCCGGATCGACCCATACGCAATATGCGAACTCGACAGACAAACCGGCACAAACAAGTTCCTTGCCTGCCCCTTCTTCGGCACCAGCGACCCATAGGAAATCTGATACGGCCCGTTCGTGCTCACCCCAATATCACCCTCGTTCTGCACATAACCATCGGGCGTAATGTAGCGCTGGATGTTGTGAGAATCGATCCCATAAGAACCCATCCCCACCGGCTCAGGCGTGGGCCGCTTCTTCGTCAACTCGTTCTCGGTCATCACATACTTGCCCACCATCCGGCGTGCCTCGCGAATGTACATCTGGTGTGGCCAGTTGCCCGTCTTCACAAATTCATCCTTGGCCAGGCCCCACTTCGCAAACTCCGTCCGCACATCCGCCGGCACTCGAGGATCATTGGCGATGAAGTAAAGCCAGCCCTGCTGGTAGTTCACATGCTCATCAAAAATCTCTTTGCGCCGGGCATAGTTTGCTTCTGGATAATCCCAGTTGCGCCCAATGTTGTCCGTCGAAAAAGGTCCGTGGTTATTGGTATCGGTCTTCAGATTCGGGATCGGGTCAAACTTCTGAAAGGTCTCGCGCCAGCCCGCATCAAAGATCCTTAGCAACAGCTCATAATCCTTGGGCTCATATTTGGTCGGCTTGGGAAAAGGCACCCGGTTGGCCTCGTGCTGCGTCAGACTCATGCGGAAGCAATAAGCCTGCACCTTCTTGTCGCCCGCTCCATAAACGCCAGGAAACTCCGTACTGATCTTCGGCAACACACCACTCTTCGGGTCACCAGGAATCA
This sequence comes from Bryobacteraceae bacterium, assembly GCA_947456995.1. GTDB lineage: Bacteria > Acidobacteriota > Terriglobia > Bryobacterales > Bryobacteraceae > Bryobacter. The sequence continues at coordinate 4,484 of CANGVB010000225.1, forward strand.
CATAGGGCGAGATCGGCTTCGGCACCGCACCAAAATGATGCCGGTGATGTAGCACTCCCGTCTGTACCCCGTTCCACTTCTCACCATAGGTTGCAGTTGACTCACGGCCCACGTGATAATCCACCTTCGCCGCAGCCATCAAGTCACCTTCATAGGTAGCATCGATAAACATCTTGGCAATGTACTTGTTGCCGTCCAGCGTCGTGATCGAAACGATGCGCCCATCTTTCATCTCGACGCCCTTCTCGCGATCCAGCCACGCATTGCGAACAATCGGGATCTTCGTTTCCTTCACCCATTGCTCATAAACACCTTCGGCAACATGCGGCTCAAAGATCCACATCGTCCGGCCCTTTGAATCCAGTGCTTCAGTGCCCTGGCCCTTGTTGCCATAAGCCTCACGCTTCTGCCAACGCCATGCATCCGGCTTGTCATAGTGTTGCCAGACACGATGATAGAACTCACGAGACAGCCCGCCAATCACAGCCTTGTTGCCTGAGTCGGTCCAGCCCAACCCACCTGCCGTAAGCCCGCCCAAGTGCTCTTCCGGGCAAACCATCATCACTGATTTACCCATCTTCTTAGCCTGCACGGCAGCCGTAACGGCACCCGAAGTACAGCCATAAATCACGATATCGGCTTTGCGGGTAGCCGCCTCTGCGCCAAGACTGGCCAGGATCAAAACTGCGAGTTGAGGGATCTTCATTTCTGCTACTCAATACTCTATGCGAATTGGCAGATGTAGACTTAAAGATTCGTGCGCAAGTACTTGCATCTCGCCGTTGCGGTTTGCCTGCTGAGTTCTTTCAGCCAGGCCCCGCTTGGCCATTTTCACGCCGAGGACCCCGATCACGATCACGGAGAAACCCATCTCCACTGGCATCATGACGACATCGACGCCCCAGCCTGGGAAGCCGAAGAACACGATCAGGACGCTTACTGGATCGATTGGCTCGCTGGCGACGGCAACCCGGCGGCAAAAATGCTCATCGTATTGCCTTCCCGGCAACACGTGATTCAGCTTCAGGTCACCGAAACTCTCAGGCCCGCACCCGCACCCAAGAATCACGATCCCCCATGGCGCGCTGGCCTCCCCGCACGCGCTCCTCCCGCCTAGCTCCTCTCCCCACTTGCTCTCGTTCTGAGAGCCAATCCCCTTTTGTCTAATCATTTTTGAGGTGGCCTCATGTTGCATGAGAACCGAGCCGCCATTGCTCTCCTGGTTTGCGCCGCAACGCTCCCAGCACAGCAATGGACGGAAGCAGCAGTCGTCGAGAAGTTTCTCGATCAGAACCCGATTTCGCGAGAGTCTCGCGCTAGGGTTGCGATCGCAGACGCCGAGGTGCGCACGCGAAGCGCTTACGCAAATCCAACCGTCTCCTTCAGCCACGAAGGCGCCGGCCGTACAGACTTCTATCAGGCCTCGCAAGCATTGCCCCTGACAGGGCGCCTACCCCTCATCCGCCAGGCTGGACTCTCCCAAGGCAAGGCCCTTGAAGCCGAAGGAGCCTTCTCCCTCTGGCAGGCCAAATGCAATTTAAGGCTCAGCTTCTATCGCATGCTCGCAACGCAACTGAAGCTCGCAGCTCTCAAAGACTCCCTCACAGAACTCAACCGCGCCATCAGCATTCTCGAGACACGCGAAAAAGAAGGAGAAGGCTCAAAGCTCGACCGGCTCCGCGCCCAACGCGAGCGCCACGAAATCGATGCAGAGCTCAGCTTCCTCGATTCAATGCTGGCCACCGAACGTGGCAGCCTTCTTGCCTATCTACCCGCTGGCGAGTCGATCGAAGAACTCACTGGAGACCTGGCAATCCGCGCGGCGAGTCTCGACACGGCCGAGCTCCTGCGCAAGACTCTAGCCACCCGCGCCGA
>CANGVB010000226.1 GCA_947456995.1 Bryobacteraceae bacterium
ACGTCTTCGGGGTTGAGTACGTCTTCGATGCGTACCATCGAAGAGACCGAGATTGAACCTTCGTTAATCGAATCGGCGGCAATGTGAGAGTGGCTATCGATGATGCCGGGCAGAATGAACTGGCCCGAGGCATCGACGATTTTGGCACCGGGCGGCACCATCACCTTCTCGCCAACTTCTTTGATCTTGCCGTTCTCAACTACGATCGAGCCCTTGACGGTGCCCTTGGTGACGGTGAGTATGTTGGCATTCTGTACAACCAGCGGTGGGTCGGCCGCGAGCAGGAGACAGGGTAATAGCAGGAGTGAAAATTTCATCGCGAGAACTCCGGACGTTGGGGTGTTTCTTCTGGTGCCGGGTCGAATTTGACGCCGTCAATGAGGACAAATTGCACGCGGGTGGAATCCTGGAAGAGATCTCCCTTCGTGATGGTGAGATTGGCGATCTTGCCTTTCTCGATCGAGCCGAGACGGCTTTGGACGCCGAAGATCTCAGCGGCGGAAAGGGTCATGGCGCGGAGGGCGTCGGCAGCAGGAAGGCCCGCGTCGATCGCTTTCTTGACAGCTCGAATCATGGAAGCGGGGCTGTCCACACCGATGCTTGAGAAGGTGAATTTGACGCCTGCTTTGGCGAGGATGCCGGGCGTTGAAGGCGCTTTGTCGCGCAGCTCCAGCACCTTGATGTCTTCATGATCTTCGGGGTCCTGATCGCGAGGAGCTTCAGGCCAGCGCAGGTTCACGATGGCAGGAAGGCCAGCCTTGGCAAGCTCGTCCCCACGGCGGAAGGCTTCGTGCAAGCCGTAGAGGACTGGCTTGGTGGGGAAGTCTTTGGTGAGGCGGATCATGCGGTCGATCTCATAGGCACGTACTGCGGGGAACAGCGTCCGGGGTGCTTCGAGGATGCCTTCAAGAGCACGTTCATAAGAAGGTCGCGCGAGTTGCGGGTTCTTCGCAAACATTTCCGTGGCTGTCTTGTAGTGGTCGGCGTCGATATAGGTTTGACGAAGGTAGGCGATGACGCCCATCAGCGAGTTGGGAAAGCCGCCACCACGGTTGGTGGACAGAGTGGTGTACATGCCAACTGAAGGAGCGACGATCATCTGGCCTGCACGCGCGGCGGCGAGGTTGATGACAGCACCCTGCCCGGCGAAGATGCCGGTTGTGGGGAATGTGACAGCGCTGGTGAAGCCTGCGGCACGGGCCAGGGGCAAGCGGCGATCTGTTGTCTTTACAAGGTCTGCTGCTTTGACCCATGGAGTGGTGAGAGGACGATCTTCGGGGCCACGCGAAATGGTTGCCGCAGGTGTCGGTGGCGGGCCGCCGGCACCGCGGCCGGTTGGCAAGGCCAAGCCAGCGGTGGGTGCTGCGTCGAGACCCAGAGTCGAGAGGCCATCGATCAGACCCGGGTATACCGTGAGGCCTTCACCTTCGATGATCTGAGCGCCTGCTGGAGGGGGGATCGATTCGCCTACAGCGGTGATAAAGCCGTTCTCGACAAGGATTGCGCCCCTGGCAAGAACCGGCCCGCTGACGGGGACAATTTTCGCGTTTCTGATGAGTATTGGAGGCCTGCCCTGCGCGAAAAGACCGGTGGTGGCCAGAGCGCAGGCGGCGGATTTAAGGAATTGTCGGCGCCGTATGGTCATATGGATTGCTAAAGTATAGAAGATTTCCCATTCATGCCCATAACTTATAGTCAAGCTGGCGTCAGCATCGAAGAAGGCGAAAAAACCGTCGAGTCGATCAAGGATGCCGCCAAAAGAACCTTCTCTTCCAACGTGCTTACAGGCATTGGTAGTTTTGGCGCTGCTTTCCGTATCAAAGGTTACAAGCAGCCCGTTTTGATCTCGAGTGCCGATGGAATTGGCACCAAGCTCAAGGTGGCTATCGCCGCAAAGAAGCACGACACCGTTGGTGAGTGTCTGGTGAACCACTGTGTCAACGACATCATGGTGCAGGGGGCAGAGCCGTTGTTCTTCCTCGATTACTTTGCCATGGGTGAACTGGATTCGGCAATTGCCTCAAGCGTGATTCGCGGCATCGCCCGCGGCTGCGAGCGCAACGCCTGCGCTCTGATTGGCGGAGAAACCGCCGAGATGCCCGGGCTTTACAAGAAGGGCGAGTACGACGTCGCCGGCTTTATCGTCGGGGCTTGCGAAGAGAAGCAACTGATCACGGGTGCCACCATTGAGCCGGGCGATGTGTTGCTCGGGCTGCCGAGCGATGGTTTGCATACCAATGGCTATTCGCTCGCTCGCAAGCTGCTCTTTGAGGTGGCGAAGTACAAGGTGACAACGGTGTTGCCCGAACTCGGCGAAAGCGTGGGCGATGCTCTGCTGCGTGTGCACTTGAGCTATGCCAATGCCTTGCGGGCGCTGCGTAAGATCAAGGTGCTGAAAGGTGCCGCGCACATTACTGGTGGGGGCATTACCGACAACACGCCGCGCATGTTGCCGGCGGGCACCAACGCGAAGATTGTGAAGAAGAGCTGGAAGGTTCCGGCCTTGTTTGAATTGCTGCGTGAGATCGGGCAAGTGCCTGAGGATGACTGGCGGCGCACGTTTAATCTCGGGATTGGCATGATTGTTTGCGTCGCGGCTGCGGACGTTGAGAAGTCCACCAAGGCGCTGGTGAAGGCCGGGTTTGCTCCTATTGAAGTGGGGCGTGTGGTGAAGGGTAAGAAGAGCGACAAGCCGAAAGTGATTTACGCGTGAAGCGTATCGGCATCCTGTTGAGCGGGCGCGGGTCGAATTTTCAGGCGATCCATCGGGCGGTGGAGCGTGGCGAGGTGCAGGCTGAGATTGCTTGTGTGATCTCGAATGTCCCTGATGCCGGCGGGGTAGCTTATGCGCGCGAGAAGGGCTTGCCGGTTCATGCGCTCTCGTCCCGGGGTGTGCCTCGTGCGGAATTTGACCAGCAGGTGATTCAGATTCTCAACGATGCGGGTGTGGAGCTGGTTTGCCTGGCCGGCTATATGCGGTTGCTGAGTAAAGACTTCATTGCTGCGTTCGCTGGAAGAATTGTGAACATTCATCCTTCGCTGCTGCCGGCCTTTCCAGGCTTGCATGCGCAGAAGCAGGCATTTGATGCGGGTGTGAAGGTGACTGGATGCACTGTCCATTGGGTGGACGAGGGGCTCGACACGGGGCCGGTGATTGCTCAGGCCGAAGTGGCAGTGCAGCCGGATGACACCGAAGATACCCTTAGCGCAAGAATTCTGGAGCAGGAGCACAAGCTTTATCCGGCTACGATTCAGGCAATTCTTTCGTAGCCGGAACTGATTGGAAAATTTTTTCAGTGCACCACTAGTTGCTGGATGCGCGTCTGTAGCCTGCCAATAAGCCCAAGGCTGTCAGGGAAAGAAGCAAGGAAGCCGGCTCGGGGACCGGTGATTCGTTGAGGTATGTAAACTCATCACCGATTATCGAACTGCCCGAGACTGAAGGGGCGGTGGATCCGAAGATGGCATAGGCAATATCGGTAGCAGAGCTAAGGGATAAGGTATTCAGCAGAACATTGGATGAGGGGATCAACAAAGACGTGGAGCCGAGGAGATTGTCTGAGGAATCGTAGATGCTGAGGACAAGATTGTCGGAGTCTGAGCCAATGTCGCCGAGCCCGACGGAAACGAATTTTGCGCCTCCAGCAATGGATGCCTTGATCAGAGAGAAGGGAGAAGCATAACCGGCGATACCGATGGAACTGTTTGGCGAGGTCTGGCCCCGCAGGCCAGCTCCGGTAATGGCAGTGAAAGTAACGCCCGATTCCGTATAGGACGAGGCGAAGGTAGTGCTGAGAGACTCAAAGTGGATCGTGGTTGCGCTCGAAAGTGCGACTGAGAGGAAGAACAGAGTAAGAGTTTTCATGGGTCTGATGGATTGTGCGTAAAGATTTGGAATGACAAATGCGGTTTCGTACTGGAACTGAAGTTGTAGATCCAACCCGCGAATGGCAACTGATTTGTGAAGAAAGAGTGATACGGTGTCCTCTATGTACCGAAGAATGCTTGTGATTGTATCCGTGACATTGGTTGCGCTTTCATCTTGTAGCGAGAAGAAGCCGGACATTGCCGCAGCTGAGAAAAAGCTTCAGGATGCCACCACGGAATTAGCAGCGGCGAGGGCCGCGGCGTCTGGATCGCAGGGAGGCGGCAAGCAGGCTGCACCTCAGCCGGCCAAAGAGTTTGTAGTGCCGGCGGGTACTGTGATTCGAGTGCGAACGACAAATGCTCTCACAACGAAGACCGCTGAGGCAGGCTCGACATTTGAAGCTTCATTGATGGAGCCGGTACAGATGGAGGGTGTGCAACTGATACCTGCAGGGGCAATTGCGACGGGAGTTGTACGGACAAGTGATCCCGGGGGCCGCGTCAAGGGCAAGGCATCGATCAGCATCGCGCTGAAATCGATACAGCTAAAGGATGCTTCGCTGCCGATCGAGACCAACACGCTTGGAGCAACAGCAAAAAGCACGGTAAAGCGCGATGTGGTGCGGGGTGGCATTATGACCGGCGCGGGGGCAGCGATTGGTGCAATCGTGGGCGGTGGCAAAGGTGCTGCAATTGGGGCAGGTGCAGGAGGAGCAGCGGGTACAGGGACGGCAATGGCCACTCGCGGGGATGCCGCAGCTTTTGCCGCTGAAACTCCGCTTAGCTTTACGCTGAAAGCTCCGGTAACGATCACGATCCAGCCTTAATCGTGTAGAGATCTTCCGTCGGCTGCCCTTTTGCAGGCATCGGATAGCTGCATGAGGATTCTTCTTTATTCAGGCAAGGGCGGGACGGGCAAGACATCTTTGTCGGCGGCTACGGGGTTGCGGCTGGCTCAAAGAGGGTACAGGACGCTGGTGATGAGTGTGGACCCGGCGCACTCGTTGGGGGATTCCTTTGGTCTGCCTGGGGATCTTTTTCATGGCAGTACTTCAGAGCCTCTGACCATGCGGCCGAATCTCGACATCTTTGAGTTGAAGATCCAGAAAGAAGTGAAGCGCTACTGGGGTGAGATTGCGCAGTACATCACGAGCGTATTGCGTACTACGGGGCTGAGCGGGGTGGAGGCCGAAGAGCTGGCTATTTTTCCTGGCATGGAAGAGATCAGTGCGCTGATGTACGTAAATCTCTACCGTAAAGAAGGCAAGTACGACGTGATCGTGCTGGACTGTGCGCCTACTGCTGAGAGCATTCGATTCATCTCAATGCCAAGAACCCTCGACTGGTACATGAAGCATGTGTTTCCGATGCAGCGTAATCTCTTTAAGGCAGTGAGGCCGATTGCGAACCGCATCTCACCGGTGGAGTTGCCTTCAGATTCTTACTTTGGGAATATTCTCGATTTGTTTCACCGTCTTGAGGGGGTGGACCAAGTGCTGGAAGACCCGGCCGTGACGTCAGTGCGGCTGGTGACGAACCCGGAACAGATGGTGATGCGAGAAACGCAGCGGGCCTTTGTGTACTTTGCGTTGCACGGGATGACGGTGGACGACATTATCGTGAATCGTGTGATGCCCGAGGGAGTTGGGGGCGGCGATTTTTTTGCCGGCTGGCGCGAATCGCAGCAGCGGGTACTCGGTGAGATTGAGAATTACTTTCAACCGCTGAAGGTGCGTCAGGTGCCTTTGTTTACCGAAGAGGTTGTCGGGATGGAGCGGCTGGACCGTCTGGCACAGGCCGCTTATGGTGTTGATGAAGACCCTTCGCTTGCGTTGCGCTCTGAGCGCAGCTACACGTTTGAGAAGACTGGCGAGGCGCGCTATGTAGTGAAGCTGCATATGCCGTTTGCGCAGAAGGGCGAGATTGGGCTCTTCAAGAAGAACGATGAGTTGGTGGTGGAGATTGGCTCATTGCGGCGTCATATCGGGTTGCCGGCGACGATGGTTGGGTTGAGCCCCAAGCGGGCCCGGCTGGAAGAGGGCTACCTGCGGGTTGAGCTGGAAGCTGCCGGCTAGGGCCGGGTGATAATCAAAGTCAGGAGTAAATTATGTCTGAACCTGTTGCTGAGAAGGGCTGCGGCCAGTGTGTTTGTGGTGGTGCGGGGCCGGAACTTTCGCGCGTGGTGAAGCAGGCGCTGGATGTGCCCGAAGGTGTCTCGCAGCACTTTCGGAATGCAAGTGTTGAGGTATTGAAGGGGCTGCGTGAGTTGCTGGACCACCGGATCGAAAAGCTGACAAGGCCGGAGGAGTCGCGCGGGACTCGGGTATCGGTAGATTAACCGCTTCGCACGTGTGTCTGGCGGCGCATTGTCTGATTTGAAGGCTTAGACCAAGTGCCGCCAGACACAGTTCGGGCTTTGGTTGTTTTTTAACGTATCTGGCTGGATGTCAAAGAGCAGGCCCGGCGTTGTTTTGGACTGTCCCGGGCGGGG
>CANGVB010000227.1 GCA_947456995.1 Bryobacteraceae bacterium
CCGGAAGGGAAGTTGAAGCGGGCTTGCAATGCTGGCCCACCGTCTCCCGTCACTCCCGCCAGTCCATTTCCGGCGTAGGTAGAGATGATCCCATTTGGAGCTACCTTGCGGATTTTTACGTCTTCAGCATCCGCAATGTAGATGTTGCCGTTGGCATCGAGTGCTACTCCGCTCACGGACTTCAACTGAGCTGCAACTGCCGGCCCGCCATCTCCTGAATATGCTGAGACCCCAGTGCCCGCAACAGTTGAAACCATTCCATTGGTTGCGATTCTGCGCACGCGCTTATAGCCGTTGAGCCGCCCGTCCCCATCATCGCCAACGTAGATTGTGCCGTCGCGGGCAACTGCCATCCAATAGGCGTAGATGTCAGTTGCAGTAGCCAATCCGCCGTCGCCAGAAGCACTGACACGGCCTGTTCCTCCCACCGTTGTGATCACTCCCGCCGGGTTGATTCTGCGAATCCGGAAATTGTTGAAGTCAACAAAGATCAGATTGCCGTTGCCATCAAAGGCAATGCTTGCGGGGCCATTCAGACGCGCAGCGCTTGCTGGGCCGCCGTCTCCTGCGAAGCCTGCAACTCCACCGGCGATGGTGGTGATTACACCGTTGGGTGCTACCTTGCGAATCCGGTCGTTGTTGTAGTCCGAGATGTATAGGCTACCGTCTGCACCAATGGCCACTCCAGCCGGGCCGCTGAGTTGCGCCACTGTTGCCTGCCCGCCGTCGCCGGAGAACCCTGCTCTCCCTGTTCCTGCAACCACGACGGTGACGCCTTGCGGGTCAACCTTGAATACCTGATGCGTCGTCAAGTCGGGAACGTAGAGGTTTCCTGCGCCATCGACGGTAACGTTATAAACGGCTCCCCAACTCGCATTGCCCGCCACACTGGTAATCGTTTGCGCCCCCGCACACAGTACTGAAATCAAGCTCGCAATCGCAATTCTGAAAATGTTGCTCATAGATTCTCCTCAACCTTCCTTTGCGCACGAATTTCAAAAAGACGTCATAGGCCCTCAACTTTTTTAGAATTTGTTAGACTTCGGCTCTAGAACTTTCAATGCGGCCAGAAGAATCCACTTCGCTAAATGAGGCCTTCAGCCTTGCCTACGAAGAACTGCGCCGACTCGCTGATCAGGTTCGCAGATCGGATCCTTCGGCTACACTGAATCCCACTGCATTGGTCAATGAAGCCTGGGTCAAGCTAGCCGGATCTTCAAAGCTGGCCTGGGAATCCCCACTCCACTTCAAGCGAATTGCTGCCCGCGCTATGCGGCAACTCCTGGTTGAATCTGCCCGCCGCCGCCACGCAATAAAACGTGATGTTGTTCTGGTTGCCTTCGATGAGCCGTTAGCTGCATTGACCACGCCCTCAAGTGAGGAAGAATTTCTTAAGCTCGACACTGCCCTCAGCGAACTCTCAAAGCTGAACGAGCGTCAGGCGGCAATTGTGGAGAGCCGCTTCTTCGGAGGGCTTGCTGTTGAGGAAACCGCCACCGCACTAGGTATTTCAGAGGCTACCGTCTTGCGCGACTGGCGTGCCGCCCGCGCCTGGCTGGGCCGTGAACTTCGCCGCGCCTCTTAGGTCTCAACTATGGACCCCACCCGTTACGCTCGCCTGCAAGATCTCTTCCACGCAGTAGCCGACTTATCTCCTACGGATCGGGCCGCTTACCTTGCCCAGCATTGCGCTCCAGGGGAAACCCTCGATGAGCTCGAAGCCCTGCTCGCAGAAGATGCCCGTTCCCAGCCGGCCCTTGATCAAGGCCTCGCTCCGCACCTGCCTTTAGGCGACAACTTCATCCCCCGACAGCTTGGGCCCTATCGGCTTGAACGGCTCCTTGGTGAAGGTGGTATGGGTGTTGTCTACCTCGGTTTTCGAGAAGACCTCGCGAGCTATGCCGCTATCAAGATTCTCCGGGATGCCTGGCTCTCGCCCGCCCGTCGTGAGCGCTTTCTCTTTGAGCAACGCACCCTCGCACAATTGAATCACCCTTCCATCGCCAAGCTCTACGATGCAGGTACCCTCACCGAAGGCACTCCCTGGTTTGCGATGGAATTTGTCGAAGGCCACCCCATCACCGATCACAGCGGGCATGATAGTCTCGACCTCTTTTTGCAGGTTTGCCGGGCAGTGCAATATGCCCATCAACACGCGGTGATCCATCGAGACCTCAAACCCTCGAATATCCTCGTGACTGGCGATGGGAAGGTAAAGCTGCTGGATTTCGGCATCGCCAAACAACTGGACAATACCGGCGATCCAACCCTCACCGGCCTGCGTTTGATGACCCCGGCATATGCTGCACCAGAACAGCTTCGGGGCGAGCCGGTGGGTGTTTACACTGATGTCTATTCGCTGGGAATCATCCTTCGAGAACTCCTTCCGGGCAAGCTTCCGGCTGACCTTGAGATCCTGATTCAAACAGCACTTCAGCCAGATCCGCAAAGAAGATACGCCTCTCTCGATGCACTGATCCGCGATATTCAGCACTACCTGGCCGGCGAGCCGATTGAAGCCCGGCCCGATACCTTCACCTATCGCGCCTCCAAGTTCATTCGCCGCAATCTGAAATCCGTTCTTGCCGCTTCGGTAGCTTTGGTTGCCTTTGCTGGCCTGGTTAGCTTCTACACCATCAACCTTCGGGAGGCTCGCAATCAGGCGCTTGCTGAGGAAGCTCGCTCGAGTCGTATCCGTAGCTTTCTCGTAAACCTGTTTCAAGGCGGCGACATGGCTGCAGGCCCTTCCTCAGACCTTCGTGTTGCAACCCTTCTCGATCGCGGTGTTGCCGGTGCCAAAGCTCTCAATCAGGACCCCCAGGCCCAGGCAGAACTGCTGCGAACTCTCGGCGACGTCTATCAAAAACTGGGACGCCTCGATCAGGCGGACACGTTGCTTGTGAGTGCCCTCGACCGTCGCCGCGACGTTGATAATCTGAACGGCCTAGCCCTGCTGCGTACCGATCAGGCCAAACACGAGGAAGCTGAAAAGCTGGCTCGCGAAAGTCTCACTCTTGCCCGCGCCACGCAAGTTAATGTGGCCAAGGCTGCCACCACGCTTGGTCACGTACTTGAAGAGAAGGGCGATTACGACAAAGCGATTCCAGTTCTTGAAGAAGCAATTCGGTTGCTTTCCGCGCCAGGCCAGCCGCCGCTCGATCTTGCTGCCGCCGAGCTTTACCTTGGCAACGTCCACTTCTACAAAGGCGAGTATCCGCAATCGCAAACGCTGAATCAGCGGGCTCTCGATATCTACCGTAACAACCTCGGGCCGTCTCACCCCATCGTTGCCGAAGTGCTCATCAATCTTGGTGCCATCCAGCAGGACACGGGCCATTACAAAGAGGCAGAAGCGCTTCATCGTCAGGCTCTGGGAATCATCGAGTCCTACTACGGTGCGAGTCATCCCAAAACTGCTTCTACGCTTACTCTCATTGGCCGGGCACTGGTGCTTCAATCTCGTCTTGATGAAGCCGTAAGCCTGCTTACCCGGGCGCTCACGATTCGCGAGCGAGTCTACGGCCCGGATCATACTCAGGTTGCTTCCACCGTAAACGAACTGGGCACGAACGCACTCTCGAGAGGCGACCTTCCTGCTGCTGAGGCTCACTTTGAACGAATGATTGCCATCTATGAGAAGGCCTACAACGGCAAGCACTATCTAATCGGAATTGCCAGATCCAATCTGGGTAGTGTTTACATGCGCCGCGAGCAATGGGACCGGGCTGAGCCGCTCTTCCGCCAGTCGCTCGACATCTATGCAAAGACGCTGCCGCCAGGACACATCAATGAAGGCATCGGCCGCATCAAGCTGGGCCGCATTCTGCTGAGGCAAAAGAAGTATCAGGATGCACAAGCTGAAACTCAGCGCGGACACGATATCGTCGCAAAACAAGCGAGCCCTTCTGTGAGTTGGCTCAACAACGCCAAGAAAGATTTGGCGGAAATTGCCGCTTTTCAAAATCCGAGTCTAAATAAATAATCAGCGCATCTTACCTTGCATGGCTGAACAACCTTCCACTCTTCAACTATGGGCTGGCCGGATTCTGACTGGCCTCCCCGCGTTGATGCTGCTATTCAGTGCGGCGATGAAACTCAAAGGCGGCCCGGATCTTGCCACTGGTTTTGAGCATCTCGGCTGGCCTGCTTCGCTTGCGATCCCTTTAGGAATACTCGAACTATCCATCACCGTGATTTACCTGATTCCTCGCACTGCGGTGCTAGGCGCCATTCTGCTTATCGGCTATATGGGCGGTGCCGTAGCAGCCCATCTTCGTATCAACGAAGCGTGGTTCGTCCAGTTTCTGTTGGGCGTGATGATCTGGGGTGGGCTCTACTTTCGGGATTCCGGAATCCGCCAGCTCATCCCGGTATGGCAAAAGTAGCCATATCCATGTGGTGAAATAGTATGTATGAAGAAAACGCTCAACATTGATGCTGAGCTCCTGGCCGAAGCAAGAGAGGCATCTGGATCTACTACTGATACAGATACTGTTCGACTCGGCCTTGAAGCGCTGGTGAGGAAAGCAGCATACCAGCGTGCCAGTGCCCTTATGGGTTCAGCGAAAGACTACGTGGCTCCTCCCCGTCGGAGAGACTCTTCAGTTGCCAAGCGAAAAGCTAGCTAATGGTCCTGGTGGATACATCGATCTGGGTTCGCTTCCTGCACAATCGAGGCACGAGCGCCAGGGAACTGAAATCACTTCTCGAGGCAAACGTTGTTTGCGGACATGATCTCGTTTTTGGAGAGCTGTTCATCGGTGATCCAAGTGGCCGCCTGAAGCTTCTGGATCTTTACCCGAAGTTTCATCAAAGCCCAACGCTCCCGCATCAGGATATCGTTGACTTTGCGCGCCATCGAAGACTCTACGGTAGAGGTGCTGGCTGGATCGACATTCATTTAGTTGCATCCGCCCTGGCCTCGGGCCACCAATTCTGGACCGCCGATTCTGACCTGCAGATCATCGCCCGCGAACTGGGCATCGCCTACGAGCCTAGCGCCTAGACCCGCAAGCTCAAGCCATCGGCCAGTGTATTCCGGTATGCCCGCCACGCCGGGACAAGTCCAATCAAAACTGCAGCGCCCAGCACCAAGCCCAGATACACGCCATGCTCCGGCTGGAATCCCTGCCACCGCAAATACAAACCAAACTGCTTCTCCACCACACCTTGCAACGCTGCAATGCCCGCATACATCAAGCCAACGCCCAGGACACAACCAGAGGCAGCCAGCATCAAGCTCTCGATCAAAAACAACGCCAGAATTTTGATTGGGCCCGCGCCCAGCGCCCGCAGGATTGCCATCTCGCGGCGACGTTCATTGAGGGTTGTATAGATCGCGACAAGCATCCCAAGCAAGCCCACCAGCACGACAAAGCCACCCACGATCTCAAGAGCAATCTCGGCATACTTCACCGTTGACCACAATTCGCCCATCGCGACGCCAGGGATGATCGCCATCAGCGGCTCAGGCAAATAGTTGTTTACGTCGCGCTGGATGCGCAGCGTATCAATGCGGCTTTTGGCCCGCAGTAGAAATGCAGTGATGGCCTCCGGCTTTAAGTCTTCTTTTTTCAGCTTCGCTGCTGGCACTTCTTCTCCCGGCTCGGGCGGCGCCCCACCTTGCCATCCGACATGGATCGCCGACATGCCTTCGAGGCTGATGTAGATGCTTCGGTCAATCGGCGTGGATGTCTTGTCGAGAATCCCGACGACGGTAAATGGCTTGTCGTCGTGATCCATGATCCCGGCCGCACCGATACCGTGGGTCAACGTCACCTTCGTGCCAACCTTGTATCCAAGCTTGTCGGCTACATCACTGCCAAGCGCGGCCTCGTTAAACTCTGCCGGAGCCCTGCCTGTTACAAATTCGGGCTTTCGCGTTTTGCGGAAGCGGTATTGCGTATAGAAGTTTTCATTGGTGCCGACAACCCGAAAGCCGCGATGGCTATCGCCGAGAGAATAGGGAATGGTCCAGGCCACCGCCGGATGCTTCGACCATTCTTCGAAGCTTTCGTACTTTACATTGTTCGTCGCTGTACCCATCCGAAACACGGTGTAGAGCAACAACTGCAAGCCGCCCCCGCGAGCCCCGACAATCAAATCCGTCCCTGAAATGGTGGAAGAAAAACTTTCCCGCGCACTCACGCGCAACGCTTCAACACCCAACAACAGCGCCACACTGAGCGCGATTGAGAACACTGTCAGCAGAGTGGTGACACGCCGGTTGCGCAACGATTGCCATGCCAGTGAGAGCAGCAACATCAGGCCACCTCTACCTTTGCTGCCCGGTTGAGTTCGGGGAGGCTCAGTTGCTTATGAAACA
>CANGVB010000228.1 GCA_947456995.1 Bryobacteraceae bacterium
AGGGTGAGGAATAGATAGCGATTTCGCATTGGCTTTGTGAGCATAATACAGAATTGTGGCGACAAAGACCAATGCAATGCGTTTGCTCGATCAGATGGGGATCGTCTATGAAGTACGAAACTATGAAGTGGACGAGGACGATTTGAGTGCCGAGACGGTGGCACGCAAGATTGGAATGCCTGAAGAACAGGTCTTCAAAACGTTGGTGGCCCGGGGCGACACCAACGGCATTGCGATGGCGGTGATTGCGGCCAATACAGAACTCGACTTGAAGGCCCTGGCGCGGGCCCGTGGCGACCGCAAGATCGACACCGTGCCTCTTAAGGAAGTGCAGCCCTTGACCGGGTACATCCGAGGCGGGGTAACGGCACTGGCAGCAAAGAAAGACTATCCGGTTGTGATGGATGAGCTCGCTCAGTTGTTTGATTTGATTTCGGTGTCACCGGGGCAGCGCGGGATGCAATTGATCTTGAATCCGCTGGACTATGCCCGGGCGGTAAATGCGGTGTTCGCACCGATCTCGCGATTCAAATAGAATGGTCGGCATGAAATGGTTGATGCTGATTTCTCTTTTGATGGCAGATAGCTTGCCCAAGGGCTTCAAGCCCCTCTTTGACGGCAAGAGCTTCAAAGGATGGCACATCAGTGAAGTTAACCACCATGGCAACACCAAAGCCTGGAAGATCGACAAGGGCGTGATCACCGTTACCCAGGACAAACCCGGTAACGGCGGCATCATCCTGACCGATAAGCAGTATGCCAACTATGAACTGAGTCTCGAAGTGAAGCCAGACTTTGGTTGTGATGGCGGAGTCTTTCTTAGGGCAACCGAGAAAGGCGAGGCTTACCAGATCATGATTGATTATCTAGAAGGTGGCGTCGTGGGTGGGATTTACGGCGAGCGCATCCCCGAGATTGGCGTCGAGGGCAACGGCACCGGAAAGCGGCTCGACCGCGAGTGGATGAAGCACTGGAAAAAAGACGATTGGAATCATTTGCGCATCCGAATTGAGGGCGAGATTCCTCACATCCAGGTTTGGATCAATGGCCAGAAGACGGCAGACTGGACAGACAGCGCGAACCACGCAAAAACAGGAACAGGTAGGGGCATGATCGCCCTTCAATCGCACCGCTCAGACCCAAAGGCGAAGAGCCAAAGGTGGGTTGAAGGAGGTTTCCATCGTTTTCGAAATGTCGGCATCCAAGAGTTGAAGTAGTACAAGAGCAATAAACGTAACGAAAGGGCCGTAACGCCGTCTGTTAACATGAGGTTGCGGAGAAAAAACACCCAATGAATCGTCGATTCCAATTTCTTTTTGTCTCATCGTCGCTCCTGGCAGTAGTTATGCTGCTGGTCGGCGTGAAGCTGGGCCGCAGCGCAAGCAATAGCGACGATCCCTACAAGCACTTCAGTGTCTTCAGTGAAGTGATCACCAGGATCAAGAGCGACTACGTCGAAGAGCCTGACATGAAGAATGTCACCCTCGGTGCGTTGAACGGATTGCTCGAGTCGATCGACCCCTTCGCCAGCTACCTCAATGCCGACCAATACAAGCAGTATCAGGCAACCAAGGGTGCGTCGAAAGCGAATGTGGGCTTGGTGCTGAGCCGCCGCTTCGGCTACGTCAGTGTTGTGGATTCTGTCCCCGGATCGCCTGCCGCCAAGGCCGGGCTGCATACAGGGGACATGCTCGAGACGATCAAGGGAATCTCTACTCGCGACATGCCGCTCGCCTTTGCTGAGATGCTTCTGATGGGTGACGAAAATTCTACTGTCGATGTTCAGGTACTGCGCGCTCGTAAACCCGAGCCCGAGAAGTTGACCTTGACCCGTGTGAAGTCTGCCTATCCGCAACCGGTACTTACCCTTGGTGCAGATGGCACGGCAACTTTTGCCGTAAACTCCCTCGAGGGCAACTTGAAAGAAGCAGTAAAGAAGGGTCTGGAAAGCGCCAATTCCAAGGGCGTGAAGAAGCTGATCCTCGACCTGCGTCACTGTTCAACGGGCAACCCCGCTGATGGCGTTGATGTCGCAAACTGGTTTCTCGATAAAGGTGCGATTGGTTCTGTAAAGGGCCAGCGCTCTGACGAGCAGAAGTTTGTAGCCGATGCCGCTAAGCAAATCTGGAAGAATCAGATGGTGGTGATCGTAAACCGCGGCACCGCCGGAGCTGCCGAAGTGCTTGCTGCTGCGCTGCTGGATAGCAAGCGAGCGGATCTAGTGGGAGAACGCAGCTATGGCGATGCCTCAATTCGTAAAGCTTTGTCTCTCGACGATGGCAGCGCTGTGATCTTGAGCGTGGCCAAGTATTATGCTCCTAACGGCAAAGCAATCCAGGATACGGGCGTTGTACCGAACTATCCGATGAACGACACCTTGCTTGTTGCCGACGAAGACCCGGATGGCGACGGTATCCCGAATGCTCCTTCCGACAAGCCGAAGGAAGACTCGCTGATGAAGAAGGCGATTGAACTGTTGAACGGCGTAAAGACGGTTGCTGGAATTAATCCTGAAGCCGCAATGAAGCGCTAGCCAATACCTGTCAAAATAGAATTATGCCGATTTATGAATACCGCTGTTCGGAATGCGGTAAGACCTTTGACTCAATTCAAAAGTTCAGTGATGAGCCATTCACAAAGTGCGGACAATCCAGCGTGGAATGTCCCAACGATGGCAACGGAGCGGTTGAGCGTCTATTGAGCACCCCCTCCTTCCATTTCAAGGGAAGCGGGTTCTACATCACCGATTACAACAAGGGCAGCGGCGGAGCGAAAGAAGCAAAGTCTCCTGCCACGAGTTCTTCTTCCTCCGAGAGTAAATCGGAATCGAAGTCTGAAACCAAGTCGGAATCGAAACCTGCGGCTACAACCAGCAGCACTCCGGCGCCCACCACTAAAACCAGCTAGCTGGAATCAGAACAATTTGTGTCCCTAGAGCGAGAATCGAATATCTTGGACAGATGATTCGTTTCTCGCTTTTGGCGCTTTGCGGAATCGCCGGATGTCTGGCGACATGGATGCTCGTTGCCGAAGCGGCCAAAACCCTGGACTGCGCACAAAACTGGAAAAGGCGCACGGTTAAGGTATGGGGCGGCTCGGACGGCGGCCAGTTGCGGGTGAAGTGGGGTGCAGACGATGAGCATGAAGCGTCTGTAGCTGTGTCGCCATTCGGGTTCTATAGCGATTACCAACAAAGACAGTTGCTGGAGAATCCCGCGAATGCGAGCGACAAACGCCTCGATGGCCTGCTTGATCTTTGGTACTTGCCAATCACCTGGACCGTGGCTCTCGTGTTGCTGGCTGCAAGCGCCGGCCTCATCTGGCAAACACCAATGGGTGAGGACCGTGAGTGGCAGGCAGGAGAGTGGGTAAAGCCAGCACAGCCTTTGCCTCCGATGCGTCCCAGCATTGCCGAGGTAAGGCCGCCTGTGGAGTATTGGAAGGCAAAAGTGCTTTATACGTTTTTGCTTGGAATACCTTTATTTCTGGGTGGTCTGTATAACTTTCGAAGCAGCCTGATCGCCGGCATCGTTTTCGGCTGGCTAGGGACAATTGTGTTGGGGTGGTTTGTGTTTACGGCTTTGGATCACTATTCCGAGGTAGTGTGGGCGGGAGAACAGGGCTTCGAGAAGCGTTGTGTCTGGGGCCGGAAACAGGCAAAGTGGAGCGATGTGGGCAGCGTTGTCTACGAAGACGCGATGGAGTATGCAAAGCGGATGGCAAGGGAAGAGGCACGCAGGAGACCCGGCAAACTGCCCGCGAGACTCCCCGACCTCTATCAGTGGTCGATTCAAGACAAAGAGGGAATCGAAATGATTGCCCTCGATGTGGAATCGAGAAGCAAGGATCAACTGGAAAAGCTGCTTGAGAAGGCTAGATCAGTGACCGACAGAAGGGGAAGCGCTGAAGGCACTACCAGGTAGGCCGATGCGTACGCATTGGGCATAGGCGCGATAGAGTTCTTCAAACACGTCGTCCCATGACTGCACAAATTTTGATTGCAGGGCACCTTCACGCAGACGCTTGCGGCAGTCTGGATTCCGGGCCACAGAGACGGCACTTGCGATGAACTTGGCATCAGAATTTGCGACCAAGCCAGACACTTCATTCTCAATCAGGAATTTGGGGCCTCCCCCTGAGGTGACAATGCAAGGTGTCCCACAGGCGAGCGATTCCAGAATGACATTGCCAAAGGTATCCGTCCAGCTCGGGAACAAAAAAACATCCATGTTGGCGTAGGCTTCGGCCAGTTGCTGCCCTCGCAGAATTCCAGGCAGCTCGACCGATTTCATATTCTGCTGCAGCCATTCACGCTCGTTGCCATCACCAACGATGAGGAATTTGTAGTTGGATACGCCTTCGGCCAGAAGCATTTCTTCAATGCGGGCGAGGATGCGGACATTCTTTTCCGGGCGTAACCTGCCGCAGAAACCGAAGACGAGAGTGTCATCACGTCTGGTGCGGCGCATGGGATGGAAAAGCTCTCGATCAATGCCACGATGCATCAACTGGCAAGGAAGTTTGGTCTTCTTTTCAAGCAGAGTCTGTAACTCAGGATTGGGTGCCAGCAAGAGCCGGGCAAACGAATAGTAGAAGCTCAGTAAGTCGAGTGAGGCGGCCTCCGCCGCGCGTTCCATCTTCGCTCGAATCGAGTCTGTGGTGAACCAGGAAATGAGGCTGCCAAGACGGGTACCGGCATACTCGTGCAAGTTCGTGTGCCAGCTGGCAAGGATCGGAATTCCAAGCCTCTCGGCACAAGCGACTCCCAGGATACCGACGTCACTTGGGCCCGTAATGTGGATAACATCCGGCTGAAAATCCTTGAGCGCTGCAATGGTGCGGCCCCAGTGACGAGCAAAGAACAGATCGAAGCTCATGTCGTTCTCGATGGGGATGCCAATCGGAGAACGTTGAAGGTTCAGTTCAATGTGGTTGCCCGCGCGCGTCAGCTCTGTCTTGTCACCGGCATGGATGCTGAGAAACGGAAGATTGCGGCGGCGAGCAAACCCGTCAAGATTGCGGCTGGTATGTGCCACGCCGTTAATCTCGTGAAAGGAATCGGTAAAGAACGCAACGCGCATGGGCTTCATTCCAATCTGATTTTAGTATCTGCTATGTGGCAAGAGCCAATTTGAGAACAGCACGCACGTGGCGCGATTCCAAAAGGCGCATTGCCGAAATAAATTGCCCGACAATATCGGGACCATTGCCCGTCCAGACCTCTGAAACCCGGCGGATAGTAGAGTCATCGCAGTGATAGAAAACACGATCGGACCACCGGCGGCGGTCGGTTGAGAAGTTGTTGTAGGTGCGAAGGACATCAGACATAACCTGCAGTACACGCAAGCGAATCGGTTCGTCGTACTGCTCCATGTAGACGGTGTGAGTGGGGGTGCCGTTTCGAATTTCCGCTACGAACTCGTTGAAGGTGTTCGCACTGGTGAGATTGACGAGCGCATTGGGCTCGCAGCCGTGACGATCACCGCCTGAGATAAGGGGCAAGCTCCAAACTTCAGCAAGTTGCACAACATCGTTGTTCTCTTTTGGCGAACGAAGGCCATTGAGCTCGAGAGCATGAATATTGCGGCCGTGACGTGCGAGAAATGAGTGCAGGATTTGCAGGTGATGAGTCTGTCCAATGCGGGCTTCGTCCCACAGCGGATGGTTGATGATGATCAGGGTGTGAGGGTCTCGCTGAAGTTCGTCGAGCATATCTGCAATGCGTTCTTCTGAGGGATTGGCAGTGACTTGCTTCATCGCCTCTTCCAGCATGCGAGCACGGGCCGGCTGCATATTATGCACGCCAAGATGGAGGAAGGACTGGCCTAGCGGGACGGTCCACTCAGAGGATATGGGCGCACCGGCGCATTCCTCGAAGATCTCGAGAGCGAAACCGGCATCGACGTTGTCGTGGTCGCTAAGGCTGACCAGGGCGGTGCGGCCGAGCTTCTGTTCGATCTGGCTGCGTTCGAGGTCAAAGGCGGCTTTGGGTTCAAGAGGTGGGGTCCACCAGACACGGGAGTAATCGAAGGGTTTGCCATGGTAGTCAAGATAAGCAGTCTCCAGGTGACGGATGCGCCCGGTCATATAAGGAACCTTATTGACGTAGCGCGGTATGAAGCTCATGGTCTCGCGGGATCTGCTCGTGTGCGAGTGCAGCGACACGGCAGTACCAAGATGCCCGGGCAGGGGCTGGCGAGAAGCGTGATAGAGGAATGATCGGGTCATGCAGTCTCCTTGTGGGCCGCTGGCTCGGGGACTGCTTCAAGGCAGGAAGGAGTTGAAAAGAAAAAGGGGCTGGCTGCAACGGCCAGAGGGGGAC
>CANGVB010000229.1 GCA_947456995.1 Bryobacteraceae bacterium
AGTGCGTGTAGTTGCCCACAGAATCCCCTTCTCATCATCGGCAATCGTCCGGAATTCTTCGCCTGCCAGCGGAATCTCCGCCGCCTTGTTCCAGGCCTTTCCGTCAAGCTTCAAGATCTGCGCAACAGACCTCATTGCTGTCAAAATCGTTTGCTCTGCATAGCGGGCAAACGACACATCATATACAACCTCTGGTGCCGCGCTGCGACTCTCGAGGTTCTTGCCGTCGTATTCAAACAGTCCTCGTGCAGACCCAAGCCACAGCGATTTCTCCCGCGCACTCAAAGACCACACCGCATCCTCGATCCCACTCACTGGCTCAAAAATCGGAACTTGCGTGTCCTCGGTCGTCTTCAGCCGAAACAGCCCGCTGGTGGTGCCTGCATACAGCGAATTTTGCCATCGTCCAAGACTCAGCAAAGCTCCTCTCAAGCCATTTGCTTCGCTGTAATAGGTAAGCCGCGGCACAAACCGGATCAAGCCATTAAATGTCGCAAGCCATACTCCGCCCTGCCGGTCGATCGTAATGCCCGCCACGTAATCGCTGGGCAAACCACTCTTGGAGTTGTACTGCCGTAATTCGTTTCCCGCAGAATCCGCAAGAATCAGCCCCCCCCGCGTGCTCCCAAACGCAATCAGATTAGGTGCAATCTGCGCCACAGAGTAGAGCGATACTTCCTGTGCTTTCTGGGCTACTGGCAGCGCTTGAGCTTCAAAGCCCTTGGCTGTCTTGAGAAAGAATTCTTTGCTGCTGGCAATCGTGACACCCTGATTGGTCTGAAACGCTCCCCGCGGGTCCAGCTTGAGAAACACCTCTCCACCCGGCGCCAGCTTCAGTTCTTCACCTTCAAGCCGGTGCAGCCCCACTCCCGAAACTTGTACGTGCAGCACATTCTCAATCAGAAAGGCCCGCCGCAATCTCCCCTTCGCCTTCCAGATCCTGATTCCGTTGCTGGGGTTATAGAGGATCAGCCGTTCTGTCGTGCTGAAGTAAACCCCTTGTGGGGTAGCGACAATGCTCCAGACATCCCCGAACTTCCGCTCTTTAGGGTCCATCCTGTCGAGGATCGAAACATACCGCGTAGCACCTGAGGCGTCTTGCGCCAGATACCCCGCTTCATTCTGGCCTCCCACATACACAACACCACTTTCGGTAAGCGCCAGAGACCGAACCGCTTTCGCATTGGGCAATGGAATTCTTCGCCATGTGATGCCATCGAATTCCAGCAACCCGTCGGTGTTGCCAAAGTACATCACCCCACGGGAATCTTCAAGTGCAGCCCAGTTTTGAGGTGATGCCAGGTAGGCTTTTTGAGAGTACGTCCTGAAGACGAAATCGCCTGCTTCCGAGGCGCCAGCAGCTTGCCCCAATCCAGCCAGCAACGCAACCAGCAACGCAAAAACACGAGGGTGTGACTTCAAATTTAGGCTTGAAAATCCAGACACCGGCTGCTTTTGCTCCTCTCAAGAAAAAACGCGGATCATGTCCGCGTCTTCTCTAAGAATGTAGCATTTTGTGATTTTGTTTAGCTTCGCCGACGTCGAAGAAGTGCTCCCAGTCCAATCAATGCAGACCCCATGAGAAGGGCGTTGGCTGGTTCCGGGACGGTCAGGATCACTGGAGTTACGACGCCGTCAAATCCGGTAACCTTGCCTGGTTCATAGTCGAGCAGGATTAGAACGTTGATCACTTCGGCTGGGGTCCGGAAAAGAACCGAGTCTTTCACCGGAATGCTCGTGTTCACATCACCGTCTGTTTTGATGATGTACGAGTCTTGCCTTGGTCCAATGCAGGGAAACGTGCTCCCGGCGTAGCTGGAGCGTGAAAGGGACTGAATATAGGCAAAGTTTGATTGCCCATTGGGCGCCGCAGCAAAGTCCTGGTCGGCGCAGATGAACTTGGTGCCGTAGACAGCACCAGTCGGTGGATCCAGAAAAAGCTCGTCGCCCGCGATGATCGGCGGCGGATCGGCGCGATAGAAAAACGCATACCGCTCTAGCTTGCCGGGATCAATGGTCCTGTTAAAGAGGTTTGGTTTCGAAAGAATGGGGAAGAAGTCGAAGGCACTCCGTGTTGCATCTGGTCTGACCATGATGTCACTTGCTGTAATGCCATTGCTGAAGTTTGGATCCACCACGCCCGGCGATAACAGGCCAAAGGCTGCGAAGTCAAATTTATTGAATACAAGTTGCCCGATTTGGCAGGATCCGCCTGAGTTACTCGTTCCATAATTGTTCAGATACTGTTGCAATGTTGCTTCTGGGCAGAGCGGAGTTCCTGTCCCAATGTTGGTTGCAAAAAGACTAGGCGCTATCAAAAATAGCCCTGAAACTAATAATTTCTTTGAAATATCCAAAACAAAAATCCTCCGCCAGCTCGTACTTCATAACAGAAGTCGCAATCTTGACTCCCAAAATTAGCATGGCGGGGGATTAGATTTTGGTATGTTACTTACTACTTTGGCCGGAGTTTTGTACTGGTACTAACGGACTATCAAAACCGGTGCTGCCACTTCGTGGCGCACCGCATTGATCGTCGAACCAAAGATCACATCCTTGATTCCAGAGTGGCCGTGAGCTCCCATAATGATCAGATCGGGCTTGAAGATTCTGGCAGCCTCTACAATGGCCTGGCGAGGGCTCTCCCGGTGCACAATTTTGATTTCGGCCTCAATCCCTTGTTCCGCAAGTTTGGCCACAACACGCGTCAAATAGAGCGTGCCCTCTTCCACTTCTGCCGTCTCGCTCAACTCACCATACACCTGGCTGGTCACACCCTCTTCGGCATGCAATAGCAGCAGCTTGGCCCCATGCTGCCTCGCCAGCGCACTGGCATGCGCCAGCGCCGTCGCATCTAGTTCCGAGTGGTCCAGCGGCAGCAGAATCACTTTGTAGCTCGGCGGTGCGATTGCCTGAATTTCCGGCAACGGCATCGTATCCACATGTGGCACCGCATCCGGCTTGGGCAGCCAGGGTTGGGCTGTCACCCAAATCAGAAGTCCCAAAATAGGCGCAATCAGCGCTACCGCCCAAAGCCCAAGCGGGCTCAACGTCTGCCAGGCCAGTCTCAGATTGAGTCCAACGATGATGGCTGCCGTCAGCCATGCCAGTACTTTTACCCACAGCGCGTTGGCAAACTCACCCATCTTCGTTTTGTCCGAAGTGAAATGAATCAACGGGATGATGGCAAACGGCAATTGTAGGCTCAGCACCACCTGGCTAAAGATGAGTAATCGATAGGTCGCTTCCTCCCCGGCAATCAGAATCGTAAGAATCGCCGGAATGATCGCTAGCAGCCGCGTCAGCAACCGCCGCAGCCACGGCTGCATCCGCAGATTCACAAAGCCTTCCATCACGATCTGGCCAGCCATCGTGCCGGTGATGGTGGAAGACTGCCCACTCGCCAGTAGTGCCACCGCAAACAGCACACTAGCCATCGTCGTACCCAGCAGCGGCGCCAGCAACAAATGCGCCTCCTGAATCTCTCTCACTTCCTTGCCAAGTTTGAAGAAAGTACTAGCCGCCAGAATCAGAATCCCCGCGTTCACAAACAGGGCCAGGTTCAGCGCGATCGCACTATCGAGAAAATTAAACCGGCAGGCCGTCCGCTTCTCTTCCACCGACGTCCCAATACGCCTCGTCTGCACCAGAGCCGAGTGCAGGTACAGGTTGTGCGGCATCACCGTCGCCCCAAGAATCCCAATCGCCACATAAAGGCTCTCGCTCGTAAGCCTCGGGATCAATCCCGTTGCCATTTCGGCCAGGTCCGGTTTAGCCCAATACATCTCAATGGCAAAACACGCCCCAATCGTCGTAATCAATACCAGCACCAGCGCTTCGATAAACCGGATGCCGTAGCGGGTCAGCCAAAGAATCACCAGCGCATCCAGACTCGTAATCAACACCCCGTAAAGCAGTGGCATTTTGAACAGCAGGTTGAGCGCAATCGCCGCCCCCAGAATCTCTGCCAGATCACACGCCGCAATCGCCAGCTCACACAGAATCCACAACGAATAGTTCACTACCGGTGGATAAGATTCCCGGCAAGCCTGCGCGAGATCCCGTCCCCGAATCAGCCCCAGACGCGCACTCAGCGTCTGCAACAAAACTGCCATCAGGTTCGACATGATCAGAACCCAAAGCAATTGGTATCCAAATCGTGCCCCACCCTCAAGGTCCGTGGCCCAGTTTCCAGGGTCCATATAGCCCACACTCACCAGATAAGCAGGGCCCGAAAACGCAAGCAGTCGGCGCCAAAACCCCGTGTGTTTGACGCCGACCGATGAATGTACTTCTGCGAGTGATTTGCCCTTGAGGCTCTGAACCATAGGTAGCTCTTTCGAGTTAACTATAGTTTATATCACTTTTTGTAGGAGATATGCCAAATCTTGTTGTTGCCGTCTTCCGACACCAACAGGCTGCCATCGTTCATCTGGGCAACCCCAACAGGCCGTCCCCAAACTTCTTTCTGCCCGGCATCCATCATCCAGCCGCCAAGAAACTCCTCTGGCGCACCAGCAGGCTTTCCGCCCTTGAATGGAATAAACACTACCGAATAACCAACGCGCTTCGAGCGGTTGCCCGATCCGCGCAACGCAATAAAGGCTCCGTTCTTGTACTTGGCTGGAAACAGTTTGCCAGTATAGAAAGTGAAGTCCATGGCGGCGACGTGTGCAGGCAGCACAACATCGGGAACCACTGTTTTGGCTACCTTTTCAGGTGCCTCGCCCTTATGGCGCGGCTCTTCGTTCGGGCCAATGTAGGCATAAGGCCAACCGTAGAAAGCATCCTTCTTAACAGAAGTAAAGAAGTCGGGCACCAGGTCATCGCCCAGTCCGTCACGCTCCTGCACGGTCGTCCAAATCTGCTTGCTGGCCGGGTTGAGTTTGATCGTTACCGGGTTCCGCAAACCGGTTGCGAAAATCTCCGGGTTCGATCCGTCCATGTTGTAAACATTGATCGCTGCGCGATTGGCTGGGTCGCCGGTATCGACATTTGATCCCGATCCAACCGAAACGTAAAGCTTGCCGGCCTTGGCATCGATCGCAATCGAGCGTGTCCAGTGGCCCTTGTTGTAGCCCTTGAGCGAAACCAGCGATTCGCCGGCACCGGCCGTAAGAGCCTGCTCGTCGATCTTGAAGCGCTTGATCGCCTCATCTTCAGAGACATAAAGATACCCTTCATGAAAAGTCATGCCAAAGGGCCGGGCCAACCCGGTGATCAGCGGCTTGCGGGTCTTGCCGTTATCGGTGAGTGCAATGATGCTGCCATTGGCGATACTGTCTGTTACCAGCACAGCTCCTCCAGGCAGTTGCAGCATGATGCGCGGCTTGGTAAATCCGGATGCAAACTCGGTGACTGTAAATCCAGCCGGCACAGTGAGCTGGCGGCCATCCGGCTGCGGCACAACCTTCGGCGGATTTGCGACCACCGGTGTTGCATAAGGGGCAGGTAATTGGGGTTTCTTGTTCTCAGCGGCAAAACTGCACGCGAGTGTGGCGAGGATAAAGAAAATACGCATAGTTCTAGGGACGCGCTGAGTTTATCATGAGCAGGCGATATACTGCTTCCCTATGAAGCTCCCGCTCCTGGTTCTGGCAATTGCAGCCATCTGTGCCGCTCAACCGACGGTCAGCGCTGTCCAAAACAACTACAGCTACATCTTGCCTGGTCTTCCCAACTACGGCATAGCCCAGGGCTCGATCTTCGTTCTCTACGGCACCAACCTTGCCAACACCTCCACTTCATTACAGAGCGCGCCGCTCAAGACGCTCCTGGAAGGCGTTTCCGTCTCGGTCACCGTAAGCGGTCAAACCCGAGCCGTCATCCTCTACTACGTCACGCCCACACAAATCGCCGGCATTCTCCCCTCCACCACCCCCGTCGGCACGGGCACCATCACAGTCACCAACAACGGCCGCACCAGCCCGGCGGCTTCGATTCTGGTAGTGCAAAGTTCCTTCGGTATCTTGACTCTCGATGGTTCCGGCCGCGGCCCTGCCGCTGTCTTCGACGCGCGCAACAGCTTCCTCACCGCCACCAATGCCGCCCGTCCCGGCGACACCATCGTTCTCTACGGCACCGGTGCAGGCCCATCTCAGGGAGACGAAACCGGGCCTCAAACCCAAACCAATTTGGCCAGCGTCCCGATTCTCGTTGAAATCGGCGGCCGTCCCGCCCAGGTTCTCTATCATGGCCGCACTGTCTTTCCAGGCCTCGATCAGATCAATCTGGTAGTCCCGGCTGGTCTATCTCCCGGCTGTGCAGTTACCCTCACTGTAAGCTCAGGTACTTATGTGAGTAACT
>CANGVB010000230.1 GCA_947456995.1 Bryobacteraceae bacterium
CATCGTAGGCACAATTAGAATCGATGCCGAGCGCGATGCCTGGTCCGATCGCTTTGCGTACAGCAATAGCAATTTCGACGTCTAGCGTAGGGGAGAATCCGGTCTTCATCTTGATGGCGCGGTAACCCTTTGCCACCCACTGCTGCGCTTCTTCGGCCATGCCCTGAGCAAAATCCGGCCAGTCTTTGCGATACATCGAGGTGAGATAAGGCGTGACCTGAGTGCGATACTGCTTGCCCATCAAAGCGCTTACTGGAAGGTTGAGAATCTTGCCTCGAAGATCCCAGAGGGCCAGATCAAGGCCGGGTGCTGCGGGAGCGCCTGGCCGCTGCTGCGGCCCGCCGGGGCGGCGCAACTCCTCATAGATTGCTTCAACTTCCAGCGGCGACCGGCCAATCACAGAATCGGCCCGCTCGGCCAAGAGCGTTGCGTCGCAGGTGCCATCGCCCCAACCGGTGAGGCCAGAATCGGTATTGACCTCGACCAGAGTCGCTGTGCGCGATTGGGTCCAGTTGAGAGACCATCCAAAGCGCTCGCTCAGAGAGCCACTTAACGAGTGAATTCGAATGCCTGTGATTTTGGTTGGTGTGGCTAATGAGGCGGATTCCACCATCGGACGGATAGCATCTAGTGAGTTCATCAACTGCGATTCTCCCCCGCAGGAGGCGGAACGTCAATTGGGAACAGCGGCTTGAGTTCCAAGCGCAAGAATCACTGCCAATTAGGGTATGGATCTTAAAGGGAAGGCAACAAGGGCGAGCTCGATATTCCCGACTTCCTCGCGCTAGAATGGCTCGGTGCCAGTACCCGAAACCAGGTGAGGAGTTCTTTTCATGATTGTTGCTGCTTTGTTGTTCCTTGCTGCCAGTGTGCACGAAGTCCGGCCAGGCCAAAACGCTCAAACCATCGTCGATGCGGCCAAGCCCGGCGACCGGGTCGTCTTTCGCCCCGGGCTTCATTTGCAGAAACTCGGCAAACATCGGTCGATGGTCTATGTCGACAAGTCACTCGATATCGAATTGGAAGCTGGCGCAACGCTCAAACTCGCCGACGGCCAATCGCAACTCGAGCCCACGGCCGAGCTTACTACCGACCATGGCGCTCCCAAGTCGATTGACGATTTCGAGGTGGGCGGCAGCTATGACCTCGGCCTTGGAGAAGTAATCTACACGATCCGCATCGACGGCGAAGGCACCTTCACATGGGGCAGCGGAGCTACCTTTGACTTCCAGCACGCCAACGTGCCCGTCACCGGAGACTGGCAGGAACTCAGCCACGGCGTGAGAATCCGCTTCCCGAGTAAACGCGGCTACAACGTAGGAAGCCTCTGGTTCCTCTCCTACGATGGGCCGGAAGCTTATGGCATTCGCATCGGACACGGCACTCAGAAAGACTACATTGACGACGTTCGTATCTTTGGCCGAGGCACCATCGACCTCAACAGCCAGAAAAACGCCCAGCCCAGTGGACTGGTGAAGAACATCAACGCCGCTGTGCTGGTGCATGGCCGCGTTCGTAACGTCAGCATTGAAGGCATCACGATGACCAACACCATGCGATCGGTGATGCTTTATGGTGAGCACACCGGCAAGTTTTTGCAGGGTGGCGATGTCGGCCCGGGAGAGAGCTTCGATGCCGAAAACATCTCCATCTTCCACACCCGTACAATCAATCCCGGCGGCAGCGGCTACCTACTCGGGCATCCTTCGCACCGTGGCTGGCTGCGCAAGGTACGCTGCAACTACAACTACATGGAGACGGCCACCACCTCGATCGAACCCAACTTCCAGTTGGATCAATACGAGGTCATCGGCAACGTGATCAAAAGCGCAGGCCGAGCCATTCACTGCTGGCGCCGGTCCACAAACGGGCTTGTGGCCGATAACGTACGCATCGACGATCCAACTGGAAAAGAAGTTGTGATGGTTAATGCCCCTGGAGCCTGGCGCTCACCTGAGAACATCATCCTGCGCGACAACCGCAACCATTTGAGCGAACCGCTCGGACACTGGGCCAATGTCGCTGGCGGCCAGGACAACCGCGCCACTGGTGCCTTTGCTTCGGTAACCGGAGGACAAGCTAGCACCGCTGCCGCCCCTTATTCACGCGCGCAAGGCCAACAGGCAAGTGCCAAGCGTGTGGGAGAAGACGTGCTTGCGTCGGGTGCATTTCAAAAGCCCGGCGACGCCCAAACCAGCGTCCTGGTTGCCCGGGGAATCACCAAAGACGATGCCACGGTTGAACTCCGTCCCGGCTCGGGCGAAATTTCAATTGAGCGGAATTCTACTGCTGCTTTCCGAATTCTCGTGGTTGGCCGTGCGGAATCCGGGGCAGGGCAAGCCAGTTTCGAAGTTGCAGGCATCGCGTCCCGTTCCAGCGGCGAAGTTGCTGTGAAGCTGCAACGCAATACCGCAATGACAGAATCCACCGCTGCCTTGTCCATCTTAGGCGGGGATCAGTTACGCATCCAGGTTCGCGGCGTGGCGGGATCCACGATGCGCTGGGTGGCTCGAGTAGAAATCGTCGAGGTCGGCGCGCCGTAGCCTGGGCCGGCGAATCTACAAGCCCTAAGCCATCCGCTACACAGCGTCAAAGAAAACAGTCGCAGCAGCAAGTGGATGGTGGGCGTAAGTTCCGGCTGGCCCGAGAAAACTGCCTTGGGCCTTCGTGACCCGGCATTACTTCTCGTTTTTGAGGTCGATCCGTTGCGTCTCGGATCTCAGCGAGAATGGCAGGGCTTACGTAGAGTTCCAGGAGACCCCGTTCAGCCAAAGAAAGGCAGGCACCAGATGGACTCACTCGTCGCGCGGCGGCCTGCAACAAAATAGTGAATCCAGGCATCGCAAAAGCTGAAAGGTTCGAATAGGGGCCGCGCGAGATCTAGATGAACAAACTCCCAAGCGTCGAAGTTTCTCTCATTTCGGTTGGCGCTCAAGTATCCGTATGCCAACATTCCGACGTGACGCATGGTCTGTACCAACGCGAAGATTGGCGCGAACCAGTGACTCGCTAGTATTCTACGGATCGCCAATCTCTTTGGATGCCGCCAACCTACGATTTGTTCCTCAGGTTTGCCGGGCTTGGATCAACCGTTGGGGACGCGCGAAACTGCAGGGCTCTGGACGGGTTCCTCGGAGCCAATCCGCCATTCGCCAAACGAATCCACGTAAATGTTCATAACGCGCACCCAGTTGGCTTCGATTTCTGTGGCCTTGCGGTATAGCGTCTTTACTGTGTATGTGACTTTCACGGGATACACAACCGTCTCTGCCTTGCCGCTGCCTATATCTTGCCGGTAGCTCCAAGGGCGCGATTGTCCGACCAGCAGATTCGCTATCTCGACTACGACAGCGCCTTCCTCCCCTGGCTTGACGGCCTTTTCTCCCTTTTTGCAGCGGATGAGTTTCTTTATCAGTTCAGGATTTGGCGCAGATCCATTGCGGGCCGCAGTTTGCTGGACGGGACACTGGAGAGCGGCGGTTTGCGCATGCATGGCGCTCGAAGCCATTACGGCGATCGAGAGCACGACGAGTACGGATTTCATGGGGTTTCCACAAGTTATCACAAGCTTTGGGCTGGAATCCTCAGGTTGTAAATTTGCTAGCGAGGTCCCGCCTTTGGCAGGTCGCGTTCTTCGAGGAAATTCCCTGAATAACCACGTCTCCAATTCCGTTTGCGCCGCCAAATGCCACCTACACTACAAGCCCTAAGCCATCCGCTCCACGGCGTCAAAGAAAACGGCCGCAAGAGCAGTATGCAGCAAGTGGATGGTGGGCGTAAGTTCCGGCTGGCCCGGGACAACGGTAAGCAGCGCAAGCGGGCGTTCTTTGCCGAAAATCTGACCCTCTTCCTCGGGCGTAATCCGGCCCATGAAAGGCTCCACCACCCCGTTGCGATAGCCCGTCAGGATTCCAAGATCTGCCTCCTGCTCTTTCCCGGAAAGCAAAACGCACATCGACACTGGCTCATTCCCCTGTAACAGACTGACAAAAGCCACCCCGCCAGGTGCGGCCAGCCACTCCATGTCGAGATCGCTCCTCTTAAGAAAGGCAAGCTTGTCACGGAACTGCGGCGGCCTGCTGCGGAAGAACTCCTTCATGAGGCCAAGAATCTTGCGAGCCTCCTCGTGTTCGGGCTGAACTTCAAACTGCCCGCTTTCTACAGAGCGGGATTCGGGGCGCAGTAGGCGAAGGGTGAAGCGTTTCATTCGGGCGTTCTGTTCAGGGAATACATAAGCTGGCTCATTCGTACCAAAGCTCTCAATCTAGCAGGTTTCCAGTGCGGCGGAATCGACAGAGGACGGTATCATGAAGGGTCTGTCGCCATAGCCGCTAGCCGGCAGGCGGATCGAAGCCCTCAATGAGAAAGCAGGAGTAAAGAATGTTTGGACGTGGTAATTGGGCGATCGCCGGGCTGGTGAAAGAGTCTCTGAAGGACTTCTCGATTCAGCTTGCCGATCCCGCTCGCATGGTGATCAACTCTCAACTCGCCGCTGGCACCGCCGCCCGGCTCTACAACAGCGACGCAATGGGCATCAACCCCTACAGCGCCCCTCGCATGGACGAAGAGCAGGAACTCACCGAAGAGCAGCAGATCGAATTGTCCCGCCACCACGTCGCCGATTCCATGGAACTCACAGAGGTTGTACTGCCTCAAGAACTGCTCGAGGGTACTGGCTTCGGCCGCGGCGTTGAGGCCTTCCAACTCCACCCGACAATTCCATGGTTTGGACTTTGGGCCGTGGGCAATGAGTGGAAGAACAAAAGCGATCTGCCGTCGATCAAGGAGCAGAGCTCCTACGTCATGCTCGAGCGTCCTTACAAATTCCTTCAGCCCCCCGACAAACGCACGGTCGACGAAAAGGCCAACGACGCGACAGAACTTCACCGCACTCAGGTGCCCGTCCTGCTCGACTTCCACGAGGGCCACGTCTATATCGAAAGCACCAACAAAAAACAGATCTATGCCGTCATGGTGAGTCTCAGCCGACTCGGTGCGCAGATCGTGCCCGTCGCCTGGAACTACCCCCTGCCCAACTGGACCGAGAACATTCTCAACCGCCTCTACGAAGCCACCCAGTTCCGCGAAGAGTTTGAGAAGCGCGCCGAAGATGCCAAGCGCTTCACCGAGAAAGAAATCGAAAAGCTCGAAGACCGCGAGATGGAAGCCATCGTCTCGAAGTTCTTCTCGATGACAGAGCTAAAGACCGGCATCTGGGCCGGCATCTCCGGGCCCACACGCATCCGCCTGCACCACGCAGCTCCACCCGTCGCTGTTCGCAACGCCCCCATGGCAACCACGCTACTCAATCTCACTGCCGACGCCCAAATCGTCTCTGGTGCCCTCACCCTGCAGGAATGCGTCACCGTGACAACCAAGGCCGGAACCGAGCGCAACATTCGTCGCGACATCGCCCGCTTCGATTTGAACGACGGTATCAACCTCACCGACATTGGCGTGGCGATGTTACGCGGCTTCGACATGGCATCGCACAAGAAGGATGTATTGCGCGAAATCCGCGAGACCCGTCAGGTGCCCGCCATCCCGCAGTTTTGGAGCGCATGGCTCCACCAGTTGAGCTACGCCGTCCGCACCATTTCGGAATCCTTCCGCGAAATACTCGAACTCGACGGCACAGAACCGGGTGGCATCGTACCTATCCAGCTCTCCAACCCAACAGACGCAGCCCCCAAGCCTTAATCCGCCTGATCCGAGCAATTCAAGGCGTGGGCTGCAGGCCGGCAACACCGGCTAGAGCTTCCTCGGTGCGTGGTGCGATCGATGAGGACTCCCGAATCACCAGGTGCGGAGTGAATACCTCGCGGCGTACAGCAAGACCAGGGCCAGCTTCAAGCCGCTCAAAGAGCAGTTCTGCGGCTCGTCGTCCCATTTCCTGCTTTGGTTGGTCCACGGTCGTCAGCGGAATTGGCAAGTGTTCCACCAGACGAAGGTTGTCGAAGCCCACCACGGAGAACTGCTCCGGTACACGCACCTTCAAAGCAGCCAGGCTCTTCAGCAGCAGCAGCGCGACGTGGTCGTTGCCAGCAAAACACGCCGTTGGCGCACCTTTAAGCTGAAGCATCGCACGGGTGGCTGCCAGAATCTCCGCCTCAGCTTTGCCAACGATATCAAGCAGCAACGGCGCAGCCCCGGAACGTTTGACGAACTCGCGATAGTGTGTGTCCCGAGAATGTACCGAACGCTCGCCCAGTGGAGGACAGTAGGCAATTCGCTTATGGCCAAGCGACACCAGATAACGCAGTGCCTGCTCTACCCCCGCACGGTCATCGAGCA